>JBBSMO010000030.1:0-11283 GCA_038233155.1 Longimicrobiales bacterium | reverse complement strand
GCTTTCCGGATGAATTCCTGCGTCACAAGGCGCTCGATATAGTGGGCGACCTCGCCTTGTTGGGGGGCCGCCTGCGCGCCCATGTGATTGCCGAGCTGCCGGGTCATCGCGGCAATGTGGCGTTGGCGCGTGAAATCCTCGCACGCGAGCGGCGCACCGTCTGCGAGCGCCCCATCTTGGACATCCAGCAGATCCTCCAGTACCTTCCGCACCGCTACCCGTTCTTGTTGGTAGATCGGGTCATCGAGTACGAGGAGCGCAAGAGAATCGTCGGGCTCAAAAATGTGACGATCAACGAGCCGTTCTTCGTCGGCCACTTCCCGGGGCACCCGACCATGCCGGGTGTGTTGATCATCGAAGCGATGGCGCAGGTAGGCGGGCTGTTGATGATGGACACCATCGACAACCCGGACGAGAAGATCGTTTACTTCATGACTCTGGATAAAGTCAAGTGGCGGCGCCCGGTGATTCCGGGCGACCAAATTCGCTTCGAGCTCGAGGTGATCCAGATTCGCGGGACCACCTGCCGCATGAAGGGAGTGGGCACCGTGGAAGGCAAAATCGTGGCAGAGGCGGAGATGATGGCCCGTGTCGTCGATCGTTGAGGCGGGGGTGGTGACCGGGTTCGCAGCCGCGGCAGACGAGGCCGGCATCCACCCGACGGCTATCGTTCACCCGTCGGCCGCATTGGATGACGAGGTGTCGGTCGGCCCTTTCAGCCTGATCGGACCGGGCGTTTCAGTAGGAAAGGGGACCCGGATCGCGTCGCACGTTCTCATCGAGCGGGACACCACGCTAGGCGAGGACTGCCGCATTTGCCACGGCGCGGTGCTCGGCACCGACCCTCAGGACCTGAAATACGAGCGGGAAGCTACACGGCTGCGGGTTGGGGACCGCACGACCATTCGCGAGTATGCAACGCTGAACCGCGGCACCGCTGCGACCGGCGAAACGGTTGTCGGCAGCGACTGCATGCTGATGGCGTATGTCCATGTCGCGCACGACTGCACGCTCGGGGACCACGTGATCCTCTCGAACAGCGTAAACATGGGCGGGCACGTTTCCATAGGCGACTGGGCGATAGTCGGCGGGGTGACTCCCATTCACCAGTTCGTACGGATAGGGGCGCACGCCTTTATCGGCGGCGGGTCACGGGTCGCGAAGGATGTGCCGCCCTACGTGAAAGCCGCCGGCAGTCCTATGCAGCTTTACGGCTTGAACAGCGTTGGGCTGCAAAGGCGCGGCTTCGATGAGGAAGTGCGGCGCGAGCTGAAGCGGGCGTACCGGCTGTTTTTCTCCTCGACCTTCAATGTATCGCAGGCGCTCGAACGTGCGAGAGAAGAGCTGCGTGCTCTTCCGGAAATCGACGTCTTTCTCGATTTCTTCGACAGGAGCGAGCGAGGGGTTTCCGTCTGATGCATCGGCCGGTCCGTATCGGAGTGGTGGGCGTGGGCAGTCTCGGGTTCCACCACGCGCGCATTCTTCGGGACCTCCCGGGCGCTGATCTGGCAGGCATCTTTGACTCAAACAGCAGCCGGACCGACAAAGTCGCGAGCGATCTCGGCGTCACTGCGGCGGCGAGCGCAGAGCAGCTTATCGAGAGTGCGGAGGCGCTTGTCATCGCCGTCCCGACCAGCGCGCACGCCGAGGTTGCCGTGCCCGCACTGGAAGCAGGGGTTCACCTGCTGATCGAGAAACCGCTCGCCGCGTCGCTGGCGGAGGCGGACGAAATTCTGGAGGCGGCTGGCCGGAGCGGGGCGCTAGTGCAAACGGGTCATGTCGAGCGCTTCAACCCCGCCCTCATAGCGTGCGAGCCCTTTCTGCGCGGGCCTCGCTTTATTGAATCGCATCGCCTCGCGCCCTTCAACCCGCGGGGGACCGATGTCGCCGTGGTGCTGGACCTGATGATCCACGACATTGATCTGGTGCTGGGTTTGGCAGGCCGGGCGGCGAAGTCCGTCTCCGCGGTCGGGGTGCCGGTGCTCACGTCGAGTGTCGATATCGCGAATGCACGCCTCGAATTCGAGGGCGGCGCGGTAGCCAACTTCACCGCAAGCCGGGTTTCCAGGGAGCGGATGCGAAAGATCCGCATCTTCCAACCGTCGGGGTACCTGAGCTTGGATCTAGCGGCCGGTACCGGCGAGTTCCTGCGCCTGCGCCAGCCGCTCTCCGCCTCGCTTGCGGAGATGCCCGGCAGCATCGAAGAACTGGTCGAGCGGGTTACGTTCGGCGGCAAGGGCGCCGAGCCGCTCCGCGTAGAACTCGAAGCATTTCTCGCGGCCGTCAGAGGCGAGAAGGAAGTTGTTATCAGCGGTGGCGACGGGCGCGCGGCGCTTGCGGTCGCCCTGCAGATCCAGAGCTCAATCGAAAGCCATGTCGCTCATTCGGGTCCGTCATAACCGCAGAGAAAGCGGGTCAGGAAAGGCGCGGCCGCCCTCGGCCACGCGGCTCGTCCTGATCTTGGTATTGGTCGGCGGTCTTATCTGGTATCTCAGTCAGTTCGTCTAACACGCCACCCTTGTCTGACGACGCTCGGGCGCCTGCCATCTTTTTGTCGGCGGGCGAGCCCTCGGGAGATGTCCACGGCTCCGCGCTGATCGCCGCTCTACGTGAACGGCTGCCCGCCGCGCGCTTTCTCGGCCTCGGCGGCCCCCGAATGAAAGCGCTAGGGATGCAGCTCCTCGCCGACCCCGCGGACCTCGCGGTGATGGGTTTTGCCGAGGTGGTGCGGCGCCTGCCCTTCTTTTTCCGGCTGCGCCGGCGGGTGCGGCGAGTGCTCGAGGAGCAGCGTGTCGATCTCGTTATCCCCATCGACTACCCGGGCTTCAACCTGCGCCTGGCTCAAGACGCCAAGCAACTGGGGCTGCCGGTGCTGTTCTACATTGCCCCGCAGGTGTGGGCGTGGCATGCAAGCCGCGCCGCCAAACTGGCGAAGTGGACAGACCGCGTCGCGGTCGTGTTGCCTTTTGAGGCGCCGTTTCTGCGCGAGGCAGGCGCCGACGCCGTCTATGTGGGACATCCCTTGGCGACGGAGCCCGCGCCAGTGCTGGGAAGGGGAGCGCGGGCCGTTGCGGCTGGCGTAGACCCCGCCCGGCCTGTGCTGGCTCTGCTGCCAGGTTCCCGGCCGCAGGAGATCGAGCGGCACCTGGAACTGTTTTCAGCGGCTGCTTCTCTGCTAAAGCAGCAGTTGCCGCAGCTCCAGCCGGTGATCGCCCGTGCCGCCGGCCTCCCGCCGTCGCTCTTCGCCGCTACGCCATGGCCAACCGTTAACGGCGCCGACATGCTGCTCGGGTATTCGGACGCCGCCATCGTCAAGTCGGGGACCAGCACCTTGCAGACGGCGCTGGCTGGCGTTCCATTCATCGTGGCCTATCGCATGCACCCCCTCACGCATGCAATCGCCAAGCGCGTGGTTCGGGTACCGCATATCGCGCTGGCAAACTTGGTGCTGGACAAGCGTGCGGTGCCGGAATTCGTGCAGGAAGATGCCACTCCGGAGGCCCTCGCGTCCGCCGTGCTGCCGCTGCTCTCGGAAAGCCCGGCGCGCTCCGCTATGATAGCGGATCTGGGCACGGTTCGGGACCGGCTGGGAGAGGAGAAGGCGGCCGAGCGCGTGGCGGATATCGCCGTCGGGCTGCTCGGCAGCGCGGCCACCAACGCTGGAGGGTGATCAGCCGCAGCGCCGCGGAGCTTGCGCTGGTCAGCCGCGGCGGCAAGCTTCTCCTGGATCTGCTTTTCGCAACGGTACGCTTCGACATTCAGGGGCAACATCACTACCAGCAGTTTGAGGCTGCCGGGGACCCGGTCATCTACGTGCTCTGGCACGGCCGGCTCTTGCCCGCTACCTACCTGCGGCGGCATGAGGGAATGGCAACGTTGATCAGCAGACACCGCGACGGTGCGTACATTTCGGCAATCGCGCACAGGTGGGGCTTCCAGGTGGTGAGAGGCTCGAGCTCGCGGGGCGGGAGCAATGCGTTGCGTGCCCTCGCGCGGGAGATCGGCGCGGGCCGCTCTGTTGCGATCACCCCGGACGGGCCGCGGGGACCGCGCGAGCAGATGAAGCCAGGGGCGCTGCAACTCGCCCAACTCACGGGCGCTCCGCTCATTCCCGCTGCAACCGGTGCGCAGCGGGCATGGTGGTTCGAAGGGTGGGACCGCTTTCTAGTACCGAGGCCCTTCAGCCGCATTCGGGTTCAATACGGCGCCCCCATATATGTTAACCCCGAGCTGCCATCGGCTCGTTTTGCAGCGCAACAGCTCGAGGTGACGGGTGCAATTGCCGCGGTGACCGCAGCCGCGGATGAGCCGTGAGGCCAGAGCTCGAGCGGTGGGTCGGGCGCTGGTGGCAGGGCGGCGCCGGCGCGCCTGGCAAGGCAATGGACATGCTGCTGCTCCCCGCGGAAGGACTCTTCAGAGCAGCCGCGGAACTTCGCGGCCTCGCCTACGGGGCGGGGTGGCTCGCAGCGGACCGATCAGATATTCCCGTGATCAGTGTTGGCAACCTCGCCGTCGGCGGTACGGGTAAAACGCCTTTCTCCGCTTGGCTCGCGGCCCGCTGCCTGGCGCTGGGAGGGAAGCCGGCGATCGTCCTCCGCGGCTACGGGGGCGACGAACCCGCGTTGCACCGCGAATTGAACCCCGGTATTCCTGTGTTCGTTGCGAAACGCCGCATCGGGGCGGCTCATGCTGCTGCAGCAGCGGGGTGCGACGTAGTCGTTGTAGACGACGGCTTTCAGCACCGCCGGCTGCACCGCGACCTGGACATTGTCCTCATCGCGGCGGGCTCCCTAGCGGGAAATCGCCGCCTGCTCCCGCGCGGGCCGTGGCGCGAGCCGCTGGGAGCCGCGGGGCGCGCCGACCTGGTGGTGGTGACGCGCAAGGCGGGCAGAAACGCGGCGGGGGCCATCCATAGCCTCCGGCAACAATTTTCTCGCGACGGGAGGCCGCACATCCTCGGCTGCGAGATCCGGCCGGTCGCCCTCGCTCCGCTCTCCGGCGGGCTGACCCGCCGCATTCCGCTGCGGCAGTTAAAGAACCGAGACGTCGTAGCGGTGGCGGGCGTTGCAGATCCCGATGCATTTCTCGCGGAGCTGAGCGCCGCCGGCGCACGCCCTGACCCCAGGTTGTTTCCCGATCACCACCCCTACACCCCCGCCGACGCCCGTGCGCTGGCCAAGACCGCCGGCGATCGTTGGTTGGTGACCACGGGCAAGGATGCGGTCAAGTTGCGGGGCCTCCTTCCCGCATCTCTCCCTGCCTACGTGCTCCATCAGGAAGTTCGCATGGATGAGGGTGCCGGGCTGCTGGACCGGGATCTGCACCGCGTGCTCGCAGACGCCGAACACGCTTCGGAACCTCGGGCCTGAGCAACATGGCATTCACCGTTGCAGTTACCTCGGTAGGCAAGCCCAAAGCGCTGTTCCGGCCGCTGATAGAGGAATACGAAGCGCGTTCGGCGAACTATTTCGACTTTTCGGCAGATGAGGTTCGGGAGGAATCTTCGCGGCACGCTCGCGACGCCCAACGGGTGTTGACGGCGGAAGGGGAGCGCCTGCTCGCCCGCCTCCGCGACGGGGAGCGCTTGGTTGCGGTGACGCGCGCGGGAAAGAGGTGGAAGTCGGAACGCTTCGCACGGTACCTGAAAGAACTGCAGGATCTGGGCGCTGCCGGGGCGCGCTTCGTGATCGGCGGTGCGTTCGGGCTGGCCGCGTCGGTGCTCGGCCGTAGCGAGCAGCAGCTCTCTCTCTCCGCCTTCACCCTTCCGCACGATCTTGCCCGGCTGGTGTTGACGGAACAGATCTACCGTGCTGGCAGCATCTTGCGGGGCGAACCGTATCACAAGAGCAACCTCAACCTAAGCGGGTAAGGGATTGGCCGGAGCGGCGTGGTACGAGAAGTGGTTCGGCGATGAGTACCTGCAGGTCTACCAGCACCGGGATGAGGCCGAGGCCCGCGCGGCGGTTGACCTCGTGCTCCGGCACCGGGCGGAGGTGCCCGGGCCCGTCCTTGATCTGGCTTGCGGAGCTGGCCGCCATTTAGCCGAGTTCGCGCGGCGCAATGTTCCGGCAGTGGGCTTGGATCTCTCGCTGCCACTGCTCGAGCGGGCTCGCGAGTTTAACCCCGCCGTGGTACGCGGCGACATGCGTCACCTCCCCTTCGCCGATCAAACCTTTTCCCTCGTGGCAAGCTTCTTCACCTCGTTCGGCTACTTTTCAGATCCCGAGGAAGATCGCGCCGTTGTGCGCGAGGTGCGGCGCGTGCTGAGCCATGGCGGCAGCTTCGCTTTCGACTTCCTCAACGCACGCCGCGTGCGCAGCAGCCTGCCAGAAGCCGACGAACGCATGGTTTCGGGGATGCGCATCGTGCAGACCCGCGCACTTACGCAGGGTGGAACCATGGTCGAAAAACGGATCGAGATACACGATCCTTCCGACCGGCTCCCCCGGGTATTTTACGAGAGGGTCCGCTTGTACGAACCGGACGAACTCACCGCCATTCTCGAAGACGAGCAGCTCCGGCCACTGCATCGCTTCGGCGACTACCTGGGTGCAGCTCCGGCTGGTGATGCTCCGCGCTTCATTGTAACTGGCGTCGCTTCCTGATGCCGGTCCAGATCTTCAAGAGCGAACTCAGCGGCAGCAGGTTGGTCGAAGATTACCTCTCGGGCATACCCGCTGCAACCGGGCTGCTGGGAGGATCGCCGTTCCGCTTTCGGCGGTTTCAGCAGCGTGTGGGTCATCTGAACGACCGGTTCACCGCTGCGGACCGGACCCGAATTGCACGTATGCTCCAGCCCGCAGGTCGTGCGGGTGCCGAGAAGCTGGACCGCTTTGTTCGCGAAGGCGGGGTGGTCGTCACCACCGGACAGCAGGCGGGGCTCTTCGGCGGTCCCGCCTATACGCTCTACAAAGCCCTCACGGCGATCGCGCTCGCCGAGCACCTCGAAGGTGCTTTTGCAATCCCGGTGCTGCCAGTTTTTTGGATCGCATCGGAAGATCACGATTGGGCGGAGGTCAATCACACCTTCGTCGTGGATGCGGCCGGGTCCCTCAAGAAGATTTCGATTCGAGGCGACGACCGGACGGGGGCGCCCGTAGCCGAAAGGGTACTCACCGACGATGTAGAGATTGCATTAGATAAACTCGCCACGTCTTTGCAAAACAAGGGATGTATCGATGCTAATGTAAAGCTTGTTCGAGATGTTTATTTGCCCGGTCGCGGCATGGCCGACGCCTTCCGCGAGCTGCTCCACCAAGTGTTCGCCGGCTCGGCGCTGCTGACGGTGGATGCGGCAGAGACAGCTCTGAAGCAAGCATCCATTCCCGTTCTTGTCCGGGAGATCGAGCGGGCCAGGGCAGGGGAGGCCGGCCTGCGGGAAAGGTCCGAGCGACTGTTTCACGCAGGGTATCATGAGCAGGTGTCGCTGATCGATAGCTCTGCCAACCTGTTCGTTCATTCGGGGGGCGGGCGGCACCGGCTGGTCCGCAACGGCGACGGCTGGAAGAGCGCCGCGGGGCGGTGGCAAGCAGACGAGAGGGAGCTGCTCAGACAGGTTCAGGCTGAGCCCGGAATGTTTAGCCCGAACGCTCTGCTGCGCCCGGTCGTCGAGAACGCGCTGTTTCCGGTGGCCGCCTATGTCGGCGGGCCCGGCGAGATCGCGTATTTCGCGCAGCTCGAGCCGCTCTTTGCCGTACACGGGCTTGAACCACCGATCGTTTTCCCGCGGCTTGCGGCTACGCTGGTCGATGAACCGGCAGCGGAGTTGATGGAGCAACTCGGGCTCTCGCTCGCCGAACTCGGAGAGCCGCTGCACGTGCTCGAGCAGGTGTTGTTGAAGCGCGCGGTGGCGGATCGGGTGGCCGCCGCGGTGCAGCAGTTGCGCACGGCAACCGTGGCGCATTACGACGCCCTGATTGCGGCGGTGCCCGGCAGCGATCCGGCGCTCCGCAGATCACTGGGCTCATTGCGGAACCGCGCGCTGCTACTGGCTCGCGACGCCGAACGGAAGGTGCTCCGCGATGGCCGCAGGCACGGCGGCGAGGTTCCCGCGGTTGGAAGGCTGCGAACTGCGCTGAAGCCGCTTGGCTTGCCGCAGGATCGGGTGCTGAATGGAATATGGCTGCTCGGTGGCGAACGCGAGCGGCTGTTGCACGAGTTGAAAGCGGTTGCGCTTCCGGCGCAGCTATTCCAATCCGCAGCCGGCGGCGTACCCGGCGCGGCTGCGCCCGTACCAACTGCCGGATGAGCGCTCGTCTCCCCAGCCCCTATGAGCTTCCGCTTGCCAAGCGGGAATGAGCAGCAGCGAGATCTCCCCGCCCGAGGCCGAAATTCCGGAGACCGAGACTAGCGGCGGCCGCGCATCCCTGCTGGTCGGTGCGGGCATTCTGCTCAGCCGCATCTCTGGCTTGGTGCGGCAGCGGGTGTTCGCCCAGTTCTTCGGGACCAGCCTGTACGCGGATGCGTTCAATGCCGGCCTGCGCATTCCCAACGCAGTGCAGAACCTGCTGGGCGAGGGAACGCTCAGCGCCTCCTTCATCCCGGTGTATGCGGAGTTGCTGGAACGGGGGCGCCGGGAGGAGGCGGGGCTGGTTGCAGGAGCTATTTTCGCCCTGCTGTTCGCGCTCGCGGGCGTCCTCACGCTCGTCGGCGTCCTCATGGCGCCGCTGCTGACCACCCTCATAGTACCAGGATACGAGGAGGAGCGCAGGGCGGTGACCATCACCATCATGCGCATCCTCTTCCCCATGACGGGGCTGCTGGTACTTTCCGCCTGGGCTCTCGGCATTCTCAATAGCCACCGGCGCTTCTTCGTTTCCTACGTGGCGCCGGTGATATGGAACGGCGCGATGATCAGCGTGATGCTCGTGCTGGGCGGCCGAACCACGCCCGACGAGCTGGTGGTGGCACTCGCCTGGGGCGCGATGATCGGCGGGGCGCTGCAGTTCGCCGTACAGCTTCCGTGGGTGCTCCGCCTCGAGCGGGAGCTCGATATCGCATGGGCTCCGCGCCTGGCAGGGGTGCGCGAGGCGGTGAGCAACGCCGGCCCCGCAATTCTCGGCCGGGGTGTGGTGCAGCTCAGCGCCTACGTGGACATGTTCCTTGCCAGCTTGCTGGCGATCGGCGCCGTTGCCGCCATCGGCTATGCGCAGGTGCTGTACCTGCTACCCATCAGCTTGTTCGGAATGTCGGTGGCAGCGGCCGAGCTGCCGGAGCTTTCGCGCCAGCGGCAATCGGAAGGCGATGTGCTGCGGGAGCGGGCGTCCGTCGCGCTCCAGCGGATGTCGTTTTATGTGGTCCCGTCCGTAATCGCCTATCTGGCGCTTGGTGATATCATCGTCGGTGCGCTGTTCCAAACGGGAGATTTCGGCCGTGCCGACACCCTGCTGGTGTACTTCACCCTCAGCGGCTATGCGCTCGGCCTGCTCGCTTCTACCTCTACGCGGCTGTTCTCCTCGACGTTTTACGCGCTGCGTGACACCCGCACGCCAGCGCGCACCGCGGCGATTCGGGTCGCTACGGCAGCCGTGGCGGGGTTCTTCCTCATGATTCAGTTCGAACCCATCCGCCTGAGCTCTTCGCTTGTCATTGGCCCGGGGCCATTCGGAGACGTGCGCGTTGGGACTCTCGCGTTAGGGGCAGCCGGGCTCACCTTCGGCGCCGGAGTCGCGGCCTGGCTCGAGTTCTTTCTCTTGCGCCGGGCACTCGCCTCGCGAATCGGGCAGGTAGCCGTTGCGCCCGGCAAACTCCCGCGAATGTTCGCGGCGGCCATCGCCGGTGCCGCCGCCGGTTGGCTGGTTCGCCTCGCCCTGGGAGGCACACACCCTATCTTCGATGCGTTCTTCATCCTGGGAGCGTACGGCCTCACCTATTTCGCCGTAGCCGCCGCGCTCGGCTTGGCGGAAGCCAAGGCGATTTTCGCGCGCGTTGCGACATTGGCGCGCCGCTTCTTCTGAGCGGGAACGGCTGGCGGCACGAGTGTATAACGAGCCGACGAACCTGCACCGAAGTATTGCGACTTCAGCATGAATGTTTCAGCACAAATAAAGAGCAAGCTCCGGCATCTGCCTGCCCGGCCCGGTGTGTACCTGATGAAGGATGCGGGGGGCGAGATCCTGTACGTGGGCAAGGCCAAGGCGCTGCGCTCGAGGGTACGCTCCTATTTTTCCGCTGCGGCGCCGCCCTACCTGAAGACGCGGGAACTGGTGCGGCGCGTTGCAGATATCGATACGATCGTTGTAGACTCGGAGGCGGAAGCGCTGATTCTCGAGAACAACCTAATCAAGGAGCATCGCCCGCGCTTCAACATCAGCCTTCGCGACGATAAGAGTTACCCGTACATCAAAGTGACGGCCCAAGAGGCGTTTCCGCGCGTCTTCGTCACCCGCCGCCTGCTGCGCGACGGAGCCCGGTACTTTGGCCCGTATACCAACGTGCGGCAGATGCGTCACACCCTGGCCGTAGTGAAAAAGCTGTACACGGTGCGATCTTGCCGCTACAACCTGGTTGATGACGCGCCCGCGCGCCCCTGTCTCGACTTTCACATCGGGCGGTGCAAGGCGCCATGCATAGGGTTGCAGAGCGAGGCTGATTACCGGCAGATGATAAACGAGATGCTCGATATACTCGCCGGGAATACGGGGCGCGCAACCCAGCGGTTGCGAGCCGAGATGGGTGAGGCCGCGGCCAACCTCCAGTTCGAGAGGGCAGGCGAGCTGCGAGATGCCTTGGCCAACTTGGCAAGCCTCGAGTCGCGGCAGAAGATGTCCAGCATTTCCGGGGAAGACCGGGACGTGCTCGGCTTCGCGCGCGATGGTGCGGACGCGTGCGGGGTCGTCCTGCGCATCCGCGACGGGCGCCTGCTGGGGCGCGAAACGGCCTTCCTGGGTAATTTAGATGAGGAAGATGAGCAGGCGGCTTTAGCGGCCTTCGCGGTGCGCATCTACGGTCCGGACCGGGAGGGAACTGGAGACCCGCCGCGCCAGGTGCTTTTCCCGCAAGAGTTCGAGGACCGGCACCTGATCGAAACGCTGTTGAACCAGCGATCGGCAAGGACCGTTCGCACGCACGTCCCGCAGCGGGGAGAAAAGGCGAGGCTGACCGAGCTGGCGAATCAGAATGCCCGGCACCTTCTCGAGGAGCGCAGAGCAGTCGAGAGCCATGCGGTGCGGCGCGCTCCCAACGTATTGTACGAACTGCAGGCGGCGCTGGGGGTATCCTCCGTGCCGCGCCGGATCGTCTGCTTCGACATCTCGCACACGCAGGGTACGGAGACGGTGGCCG
>JBBSMO010000029.1:0-11381 GCA_038233155.1 Longimicrobiales bacterium | reverse complement strand
GTCTATCGACCGGGCCGAAGACCGCGAGCGTTTCGAGGCGCTCGCGCGCAAGCTCGGCATCGAGCAGCCGCCGAACGGCACGGCGACCAACGTGGAGGGCGCGGTCGCGGCCGCCAGCCGCATCGGGTACCCCGTGCTGCTGCGCCCCAGCTACGTATTGGGAGGGCGGGGTATGGAGATCGTCTACGACGAAGCCGGGCTGCGCGGCTACTTCGATCGTGCAGCGCGCGTTTCTGAAGACCGCCCGGTGCTGATCGACCGCTTCCTAGAAGACGCCTTCGAAGCCGATGTGGATGCCCTCTGCGACGGCGAAACCGTGGTAATCGGCGGGGTGATGCAGCACATCGAGGAAGCCGGCATCCACTCGGGTGATTCGGCCTGTGTGCTCCCGCCCTACATGCTCGGAGATGATGAGGTCCGCGAGATGCGCGAGCACACGCGCCGCTTCGCGCTCGAGCTGGGAGTAGTCGGTCTGATCAACGTCCAGTACGCTATTCTCAACGGCGTGGTTTATGTGCTCGAGGTGAACCCGCGCGCATCCCGAACAGTGCCCTTCGTGTCCAAGGCCACTGGCGTACCGCTCGCCCGCATCGCCGCCCGGTTGATGGCGGGCGAGAAGCTGGAAGATTTTGGCCTAGATGACGAGATCGCCGTCCATGGCATCGCCGTCAAAGAGGCCGTGTTCCCCTTCAACAAGCTGCCGGGGGTGGATACTCTTCTCGGTCCCGAGATGCGCTCGACCGGAGAGGCGATGGGCGTGGATGACTCCTTCGGGATGGCCTTCGCCAAGGCGCAGATCTCGGCAGGGATGGAGCTGCCGCTGGATGGAACCGTCGTCATCACCGTGAACGACCGCGACAAGGCTACCGTTACCCCCATCGCGCGGCGGCTGCACGACATGGGTTTCCGCATTATCGCGACCGGCGGGACGCAGCGCTACCTGCATGCCCGCGGAATCCCTTGCGAGACCATCTTCAAGGTGAACGAAGGCCGCCCGAACATGGCCGACCGTATCATTTCGGGAGATGTGGCGCTGTTGATCAACACCCCGCTGGGCAAGCAGTCGCAGTTCGACGACTACGCCACCCGTCGTGCCGCCATAGCCTACGGCGTCCCGTACATCACCACCATGTCCGCCGCTGCCGCGGCAGCCGATGCGATCAGCGCGCTGCACAGCCGGAAGCGCGAGGTGCGCTCGGTGCAGGATCGGGTCGGCAGCAGGGTGGCGGCCGGGGTGGCGGGTGCGGAGACAACCATCGACCTGCACGGGGTTGAAGACCGAAGTCGCCCCGTGGAACAAGAAGTCTGATGAAAACTATGGAAGGGGCCGCAGTGGTGTGGTCTCGTGGTACATGTCAGACTTCGCTGTGATAGGCGACTCACGCCTTGCCCCCTCTCAATGGATACGGGGCTATGTTGGCTGGCAGCGGCACTTGGGCTCACACGCACTCTCTTCATCCCGCTGCTCTCCGAGATGTTGCCCTTGAGTCGTTGCTACAGAACTTCTGGTTCGTTGCAACAGAACCCGCCGCATTTTACATTGATGACTGGGGGAGAATGGACCAGGAGGAGCCGATGGGGACGACGACGAAGCAGGTCTGGTTCGGGATGAGGTTGACCCCTGAGCAGAAGCGGCAAATTGAGCGGCTGGCGGAGAAGCGCGGTACAACTCAGAAGGACGCGGTGATGGAGCTGGTCGAGGAGGCCGTCGCGGAAGCAGAGGAGCCACTCGAGGTGAGAAAAGGATCGTTTTTGGACGGAATCGAGCACTTGATCGGGTTTTGCGAAGGGCCGCGGGACCTGTTGCGTGATCCGGATCACATGAGGGGCTACGGCGAGTGAATGTTCTCGTTGACGCGGGTCCTCTGTATGCGCTGATCAATCGCCGGGAGCACTATTATCACCAGTGGGTCACGAGCGAGGCGGCCCGGCTCGATCCTCCGCTGCACACGTGTAACGCGGTTCTCAGCGAAGCGCACTTCCTGCTGGGCCGCTTATACGGAGGCAGCGTCGCACTCAACCGGATGATTGAAGCGGGCAAGATCGCGATGTCCCTCGTCTACGCGGACCACATGGAGCGTGTCAACCATCTGATGAGCGCCTACTCCAACGTTCCCATGTCCTTCGCGGATGCCTGCCTTGTACGGATGGCGGAGATCCTTCCGAACGCCCGCATTTTTACGACGGACGGGGATTTCCGGATCTATCGAAAGCACCGCGACCAGCCTCTGGATCTGCTCATCCCCTGAGCCGGCGACCCGTGCGGTTTCCCGCGGGACGTTGTAGAATGCCGGAGCCACCCGGCAGCGCGCCCGGCTTTGAGCGCCGTGGCCGCCGCAGCCGCGCGATATTCACCATTCCCTGAGCGATGCTCAACTACATCTGGGCGGGGCTGATCGTATCGAGCCTGCTCTTCGCCCTCGCGTACGACATCGGCGACCTTCAGCGCGATACCTACCGGAACGAGCAGGCGCTCCCGCTCCAGCTCGTGTTTCCGGAAGGGTACGACCCGGCGGCGCGGCGCGTACCGGTCGAGATCCGCATCGACCCGGCTGCCTACAGCCGCTTCTACGCCACGGACGAGCAGCCGGAGGCTACTTACGCGGGGTACCTGCGCCAGACGGCCGAGGGGACGGTGCTCCGCTTCGATGCCGGCGCGGCACTGCCCGAGCCGCTGGCCACCATCCAGAGTGTGTCACAATCGCGCGACGAGGAGCTGCAGGGCGCACTCGTCGGCTTTCAGCGCGACGCCGATCCCATGGGCGGGGTCGCCGCGCCATCGGCCGGAGGGGAAGCACCGGTGGCATCTCTGCCGCTGTCTACCGCCGCCATTCGGTTCGAGCCGGTACGTTTCGTCAAGATGAACGCGATTGCGCAGGCCGCGCTCGACTTCGCCGAGACGGCCGCGGAGATCGCGCTCGGTCTGATCGGCGTGCTGGCGCTCTTCCTCGGGTTGCTCAAGATCGGCGAGGAGGCGGGGATCATCCACGCGGTCGTGCGATTCGTGCGGCCCGTTCTGCGGCCGCTCTTCCCCGATGTGCCACCCGACCACCCCGCCTTCGGCATGATCGCGCTCAACATGACCGCCAACATCTTCGGGCTCGGCAACGCGGCTACGCCCTTCGGGATCAAGGCGATGGAAGAGCTGCAGAAGCTGAACCCGACCGAGGACACTGCGACCGACGCGATGGTAATGTTGTTGGCGATCAACACCGCCAGCGTGCAGCTCGTGCCGCCGGTGCTGCTGCTTGCGTTGATGGGACTGCAGATCAACCAGCTCATCTTCGCGATCATTATCACCACGGGGCTGTCGCTGCTGATCGCGATCGTCGCGGCGAAATTGTACGGGCGGCTGCCGGCCTCGCGCGCCTCGAACCCGAACCGCCATCCGCCGCCGGGCGCGCCGCGCGGAACCGAGGTGCCGCGATGAACGCGCTGCGCGAGATTATCGGGGTCGCGGCGTTCTTCGTCATCCCCTTGATCGTGGTCGGCTTCCCCGTCTACGGGCTGATCAAGAAGGTACCCGTCTACGAGAGCTTCGTAGAGGGCGCCAAAGAGGGTTTCGAGGTTGCTGTCCGCATCATCCCCTACCTAGTCGCGATCCTCTTCGCGATCGGGATGTTCCGCGCCAGCGGTGCGATGGAGTTCCTGACCGGCCTGCTGAACCCGGTGCTCGCGCTGGTCGGCTTTCCCGCCGAGGTGCTGCCCATGGCCATTGTGCGCCCGCTTACCGGCTCGGGCTCGGCGGGGCTGGTGGTCGATATGATC
This sequence comes from Longimicrobiales bacterium, assembly GCA_038233155.1. Classification (GTDB taxonomy): domain Bacteria; phylum Gemmatimonadota; class Gemmatimonadetes; order Longimicrobiales; family Longimicrobiaceae; genus JBBSMO01. The sequence goes on along the minus strand of JBBSMO010000029.1, from coordinate 7,613 downwards.
AACCAGTACGGCGAAGATTCCATCTTCGTGAAGATGGCCGCCGTGATGTTCGGTTCGACCGAGACAACCTTCTATGTGATCGCGGTTTACTTCGGCGCGATTAACATTAAGAAGACCCGCCACGCGGTGCCCGCCGGCCTCACCGCAGATTTCGCCGCGATGCTGATCGCGGTTTGGACGGTGCGGCTGCTGTACGGGTGAGCCCGATGATGCCTACCGCCACGGCCGGCGTAGAGGATTCCCGGCTCGAGCCGCTGTTGGCTGCGGTTGCCCGCCTCGAAACGGAAATTCACCGGCGTATCATCGGGCAGGAGCAGGCGGTAGAGGAGACGATCATCTGCCTGCTAGCGGGCGGCCACGGCCTCCTCGAGGGTGTGCCCGGCCTCGCCAAGACGCTGCTGGTGCGTACCCTGGCGGAGGCGCTCGATCTCGAGTTCCGCCGCGTTCAGTTCACTCCGGACCTGATGCCCGGCGACATCACCGGCACCGAAGTCATCGAGGAAGACCGCTCCACTGGCCGCCGCGAACCTCGCTTCATTCATGGCCCTGTGTTTACACAGGTGCTCCTAGCGGACGAGATCAACCGCGCGCCGCCGAAAACGCAGGCCGCCTTGCTCGAGGCGATGCAGGAGCACCGCGTCACCGTAGCGGGCGATGATCTGCGCCTGCCCGAGCCCTTCTTCGTGCTTGGCACGCAGAACCCCATCGAGCAAGAAGGTACCTATCCGCTGCCGGAGGCGCAGCTCGACCGCTTCCTGCTCCATATTCAGCTCGGCTACCCGTCACAAGATGACGAGGTGCGCATGCTGCAGGCGACAACCGGCGCGGACGATCCGCAAATCCGCCACGTTCTGGATGCAGCCGGAGTCCTCGAGCTGCAGCACTGGACCCGCGAGGTTGCCGCGGCGGAGAACATCTTCCGCTACGCCGCCGCGCTGGTACGCGCAACCCGGCCGCAACCGGGCGAGCCAGGAAAACCGGACGACATTCGCAGGTGGCTTCGTTGGGGCGCCGGGCCGCGCGCGGGGCAGGCGCTGGTCCTCTGCGCCAAGGCGCACGCGCTGCTGCGCGGCCGCTTTCACGGCGCCATAGATGACATTCGCCGTGTAGCGCACCCCGTGCTGCGCCACCGCTTGCTCCTCACCTTTCACGCGGAAGCCGAGGGCCGGACGCCCCACGATCTGATCACGGAGTTGCTCGAACAGACGCAACCGCCACGAGGATGACGAGTGCGGGAGGACGGGAGTGCGGGAGTGCGGGAAGCGAAACTGCAGAGACGCCCCGGCGGGGCGTCTGTACGCGATATCAATCCAAAGTCCAAAGTCCAAAATCCAAAATCCATCCTTTCTCCCTCCCGATCTGCTTTCGCGCTTGGGCGGTCTCGATCTGATCGCCCGGACTGTGGTGCGCGGCTTCTTGTCCGGGGTTCACCGGTCGCCGTTCCGGGGGAGTGGCGATGAGTTCTCACGGCACCGGGAGTACCAGCCGGGGGACGATCTCCGGCACCTGGATTGGCGGCTCCATGCCCGCTCGGACCGGCTGATGGTGCGCGAGTATCGCGAGCAGTCAAATCTGCGGGCTTGTCTGGTGGTGGATGCGACGGCCTCCATGGAATATGCGGGACCAGCGGGGGCGGGTGGCGTAAGCAAGCTGCGCTACGGGTGTATGCTCGCTGCCGCCCTCGCCTACCTGATGCTCAATTCGGGAGATGCGGTCGCGCTGATCAGCACGGGGGACGGGGTTGTTACGCACCTCCCGCCGCGGTCCCGCAGCGGCCAGCTTCGCGAGCTGCTGCTCCGCCTCGAGCGGCTCGAGCCAGCCGGCGCCTCGTCGGCCTCACCTGCATTGGATTCTGCCGGCGAGCTGCTGCGCCGCCCCGGCCGCGTCGTGCTGATTTCCGACTGCCTCGAGCAGGACGACGGGGATGCGCTGGTGGCAGCCGCCAGCCGCCTCCGCGCCCGCGGCGATGAAACCATCGTGCTGCGCGTGCTGACGCCGTACGAAAGCGGAGATGCGCCTCTGCCCGCCGCCACCTTCAGCGATCCGGAAGCAGTTGTGCGCCCGCGCACGGGGGCGCCTGCCGCCGATGCCGGGTATGCAGCGCGGGTTCGGGAATACTACCGGTCGCTGGATCGGCGCCTAGTCATGCGCGGGGCCGAGTACGTCGCCTGCTCGACGGCGGAGCCCGTCGAGCGGGCACTCGGCGGCTGGCTCGGCCGCCGCGCTGCGTGAACCCTTGCTCGTACTGAGCCAGCCGGCATTTCTCCTCGCGGCGCTTGCCACTGCCGCGGTCCCGCTGCTGCTGCATCTGTTGGCCCGCCGCCCGCCGCCCGCGATTGCGCTTCCCACCGCGCGTTTCGTGCACCCCGCGCTTCGCTCGCGGCTGCGCCTTCAGCGGCGGCCTGCCGACCGGCTGCTCTTGCTGCTCCGCATTCTTTTCCTGATCCTGCTGGGGTTGGCGTTCTCCGGCGCGCGTTGGGAGCAGCGCGGCGTTGAAACCGTCGATATCGTGCTCGTCGAGCGAGGTGTCGAAGGCGCTGCAGCCGACTCCGCCGCCCGCGTCATTGAACACATCGCGCGCCGCGCGGGCGAAGGGCCGCCGCCACTGATTGTTGTCTTCGACACGTTGGCCTATCCCGGCGAAGCGCCTGAAGTGCAGGAGAACGGTGTCTCCAGCCGCACCGCGACGCCGCGCGCGGTCGACTATCTTGCCGCTCTGCTCGGCTTGCGAGCTGCCGCGGGGGGCCTGCCCGGCAGCTTCCGCGTGCGGGCGACGCTGGTCACCTCGCCCCGCTGGGGCGGCTGGCGCCCGGCGCTCGGAGAGCTTCGGCCGGAGATCTGGCCGGGCCGGTTGACGCTGGTTCCGCTCCCGGCGACAGCCGGGATCGCTGAAAACCGGTCCGGCGACCGGCCAAACTCTCCCGCGGTGGCTTACGTTGCGGCGGGTGCTGGCCGCGGCGAATACGTACGTGCTGCGCTGGGGGCCGCGGGCTGGCAGATGGCCCAATCCGCCACGGAGGTCCCCGATGCCGGGCTGTACGTGCTCCTACCGGGCGCTAGCGCCGCGGCGGGTGCCACCATCGCCGCCGCCGTCCGCGAGGGTGCGACCTTGCTCGCCGATGCGGCGGTGATTCCCCCGGCTGGACTGCCCTCGCCCTTCCTCGCTCGCCGCCTGCTTTCGCCGCCTGGTCCCGCCGGCGCCGTGTACCTCGTGGACGGCCCCACGGTGGAAGGCGTTCGCCGCACCGCCGATGTGCGGCTTCAGCCGGATGCGCGCCCGGAAGGCGCCTGGCTGACGGGCGAAATCGCCGTCGCCATGCTCCCCGTTGGCGAAGGCTGCATCGTAGGGGCGGGTTTTGGCCTGGAAGATCCTGCCGCGGTGACGGCCGAAGCCTACGCGCCGGCGCTCGCCTCGCTCGCCGCAACCTGCGCCCGGCGCGGCACCGGAACCGGCGCGGACCATCCCGGTATGGACGCTATGCCGCTGGGCCGGGGAGCGCGTGCAGTGATTGCTGCGTCCTCGTTGCCCGAGACGGTGCCGGCCGGGGAGATCTCAATGATTGGCAGCGGATTCGACCTGACGCGCTGGCTGCTCGCCCTGGCATTGCTCGCGGCCATTGCAGACGGAGTTCTCGCGCGGCGCCCGCGCGGGCGAGGCGAATCATTGCATGGATAATACGCTCTCCCAACCCGTTACATTCCCAGAAGCCGAGCGGCTTTTGCGGGGGGTCCGCCGCGCCTGGCGGCAGGCCACCCTGGGCCGGGCCGCGCTCGAGTCGTTGCTTCTGCTGCTCGCGACGATCCTGCTGCTGGGCGCCGCGGACCTGCTCCTTACGCTCCCGGTCGCGGTGCGGGTGCCGCTGCGCGTCGCCGTCCCGCTGCTCTGCCTGGTCCCGCTGCTTCGGGCTGTGTACCGTGCGGCAGCGATGGACGATGGGCGGATCGTCCTGCTCGCCGAAGAACGGATCCCGGCGTTGCAGAACCGTCTCGCCACCGCCCGCTCCCCCTCTTCCGGTGCGCTGGCTGCCCGGTTTCGGCGCGAAGCCGCGCCGCACCTCACCGCTGCCCGCCCGCGGGACGCGGCGCCTTGGAAGCTGCAGCGCCTCGCAACCGCCTGCCTGGCATTGGTGCTGATCCTCGCCGGTGCCGCGGCAGCATTTCCCCAATCGGCCGCCGTGCTCGTTCAGCGGTGGCGGGATCCGGCCGCGGCTCCCGTAATCGCCCGCGGCGGCCTGCTCCCCTTTGCACGACTGTCCGGCGAGCCGGGGGATGTGCTTCCCGGCTTCGGTGAAATCCGTTGGACGGTGCAGCCGCCCGCCTACACCGGATTGCCGCCCCGAAGCGGGGCGGGGGAGAGCATTTCAGCGCTAGTCGGCAGCCGGGTAACATTGACGGGCGCTACGACCCCCGCATGGGAGGCGGTGGTCGCCCGCACGGCGGCTGGCGATCCGGTCACTGTAGCCGGAGGCAGTGGTGGTTGGAGCGCTGAAGTCGTGGTGGGCGCTTCCACCCGCGGTGTGATCGTCACCGCCGTCGCCGGCGGCGACACCAGCGCCACCCGGCTGCTGGCGATTACGCCAACCCCCGATCAACCGCCGCGTGTGCTCCTGCAGCAGCCGGCCGAGGACATGGTTCTCGCGCGCCCTGCCGGGCGCATCCCGATTCTGGCACGCGCTGACGACGACTTCGGCGTCGTCCGTCTCGGTCTCAGCTACATCCTCTCGCGCGGGGGCGGCGAATCGTTCGCCTTTGAAGAGGGCGAATGGCAGTGGAGCCGGCTTTCTGGCCCGGCGAAGCAACGGGTGGGCGAGTATTCGTTGGATCTCTCCGCAGCCGGGCTGCGGCCCGGCGATGTGCTTCACATCCGTGCCGTAGCCGCGGACGGCAACCCGCAGGCGCGGCTGGGTGAAGCGGTGTCCGAAACGCGCATCATCCGCATCGCCAACCCCGACGAGCAGGAGCTGGTCACCACCCCCATCGGAGTTCCGCCGGAGGCCGGCCGCAACCCGGTGCTGAGCCAGCGCATGCTGATCCTGCTCACGGAAAAACTGCTCGAGCGCGCCCCGGGGCTGGGCCGGGCCGCGTTGCTGGAAGAAGCCAACGATCTCGCCTTCGAGCAGCAAAGGCTGCGAGAGCGCATCGGCGAGCAGATCTTCACCCGCTCCGGTGGCGGTCTCGCGCTTGGCACGGCAGCGGTTGGCGCGGGCGAGGAGCACGAGCACGGCGAATCGCCCGCCGCAGCGCTCACGCCTGCGGAGGTGCTGGAAGCCGCGGAGGCCGCTGCGCGCGCATCCGAAGCGCTAGGACACACGCACGACGAGGCGCCGGTGATCGCCGTCAGCCGCCCCCTGATTGCCATCTTCAATGCGATGTATGCGGCCGAGCGCGAGTTGCGCCAAGCCGCCATGGCCGGATCTCTGCCGCACCAGCACCGGGCGCTCGAGCTTCTCAAGGCGGCCCAACAGACGGAGCGCGTGTACGCACGCGGCCGCGTTCAAGTGCCGGTTGTAGATGTGGCGGCCATTCGCGGTTCGGGAGATGTTGCCGATGCGCGGCCCGCGGCCCGCCAGCCAAGCACCGGCCGCGTTCTGGATCAACGCACCGAATGGCGGGCGACAGTCGAGCGGGCGATCAGCAGGGCGGGTGACGGCGCGCTCGACCCGAACGAGCTGGATGCGTTCGCGGCGCGCCTGCTCGCCGATCCTGCCGCGCCGCCACAGCTCGCAGCTCTGATCTCGCGCGCCGCGGGTGCGGTTCGCGGAAAGCAGCGCGCGACAGCCGCGGAGCTTCTGCTCGAGGCGAACCGCACCCTCCGGCCGGATGAGGAGGGCGGCTGGGCATCGCCGCTGCCGCGGCTCGCCGACCCGCGGGCCGCCGAATACTTCAGCCGCTTGCGGGAGATTCGCCGGTGACCACGCCTTGGAACCGGCGATTGCGGCGCTGCACCCTGTTTCTGCTCGTCCCGCTCTGCCTCGGCAGCGGCAGCGGCAGCGGCGGGACCAGCAGCGAGGTGGTTTTCGCGACGGCACAGTATACCTCGGGAGATTGGGATTCCGCGCTGCTGGTACCGGCGAATCTGATCCATTCCCTTGCCAAGTACACCGGCATCCAGGTCGCTCCCGAGGGAGTGACGGTGGATCTGGGCTCGCCCCGCATCTTTCGCTACCCCTTCATCTTCCTAACCGGCCACCTTCCCGTGCGGTTCACCGCGGACGAGACGCGAAATCTGCGCGCCTACGTTCAACGGGGCGGCTTTCTCTTCATCGACGATCACAATCATGATATCGACGGCGCCTTTCACAAAACCGCGGTGCGCGAGCTGGCGCGGCTTTTCGGTTCCGATGCGCTGCGGCCGGTGCCCGATACCAGCCCGCTCTACAGCTCGTTCTTTCGCTTCCCGGACGGGCCGCCGACGACCAGCCACGAATTGAATGGCTGGGGAGATAACCTCGTGCACGATGACTTGTACGCGGTGCAAGTGAACGGCCGCATAGGCGTGCTGTATTCCAACAAGGATTATTCGAGCGAGTGGAACTATCACCCGCAGAACCAGCGCTTCCAGTCGGTGGACAACACCCGCTTCGGAGTCAACATCCTGGTGTACGCTCTTACCCGTTGAAAGCCGCATCTTCGTGAGCGCAGCCGCAGTGCGCCCGTTCAACGTTGCCACCGGCAGCATGGTTCTCCGGGTTGCGACCTTGGTCATGATCGCCGCCGCCTTCGGCGCCCTGCACTCGGAGCGAGCGGCGCTAGAGCCGCGGATTGCGACGCTCGCGCAGCCGCTGAGCGCGGAGGGTGCGGCTCGATCACTGCTCTCCGCCCCGCCATCCGCCTTTCTTTGGAACGCCGCGCAGCCGCCTTCCGGTGCTGAACTCGATCTGCTCGCCAACCTCGCCCGGCGCGCACCGCTGGTAGTGGCTCTGCCTGAGAAGCGCCGAAGTGTCGCTGCCACGCTGCCGCCACGGCTGCGCGCGGGCGAACCGGCCGCTCTTGCCTTCCGGCTGTCTGGCTTTGGTGATTCCACAGTCGTGGTCGCCCTTTCCGGCGAGCGCGGAGAGGCCGGCACGCTCCAGGTGTCGCCCGGCGAAAACAGTTCCGCTGGTGCGTTTCGCCTGAATCCTGCCGTCCCAGGGTGGCACCGCTGGACGGTGACAGCCGGCGGCGTTCGCCAGATGGTCACCGGGTGGGTCGCGCCTGCCGTTCCGCTCCAGGTGGTCGTTGCCGCGCCCGCGCCCTCGTGGGAAACCAAGTTCACCGTCACCGCGCTGGAAGAGGCGGGCGCCAACGTCTCGCTGATCGCCCCCGTGCTTCCCGGGCAGAGGTTCCCGGCGGCGGCGCTACGCAGCGCGCTCGAAGCCCTAAACGGCTCAGGAGCGGTACTGCTTTTGGGCGGCTTCGAGCCGGCTGCGGCACTCGATGAGCGGCTGCGGGATTTCGCCCGCGCCGGCGGCGGCGTGCTCCGTACCCCCGTCGAAACCGGCGCCTCGCCCGAAATCTCCGCCGAAGCGCTGCAATGGAACCTGCCGCCGGAGTTGTCGCCGCTGCCGCCGGAGCCGCTCGCCACCGCAGTTCGAGCCGTCCGGGCGCCCGGGCTGGGCGAGCTTGCCGCCGCT
>JBBSMO010000028.1:0-11405 GCA_038233155.1 Longimicrobiales bacterium | reverse complement strand
GCCCGCTGCCGTTCGAGCAGATCGCGCAGCAGCGGGGGAGCGCTGAAGTCGATGATGGCTCCGGCGCGACGGAGCATGCCGTCTGCACTGGCGGGTGAAACGACACGGGGATACCCTTGGGCTTGCTGGGTTTCCGCGCGCCCGATACCCCCGACGATTTCGACCGCCGGGTTCTCCGCAGCCAGCACGGCGACGGCTCGGCCCATGCGGCCCGAGGCGCCGCTCACGACTAGTGCCAGCGGCTCGCCCACTGTTTCAGGCGAGCGGGAGCTGCAGCGCTTGCATGGCATTCCGCAGCTTGGCGCGGAGTTGATCGCTCGCCGGGAGCAGCGGGAGCCGTGGCTCACCCGCATCGTAGCCGAGCAGATTCACCGCGGCCTTCACCGGCACCGGGTTCGGCTCGGCGGAGAGCAGGCGGATCAGCGGGAGCAGACGGAGCTGGATTTTGCGCGCCTCATCTACATCTCCCGAAAGGAAGGCGTGCACCATCTTCGAGGTTTCCCCCGGCGTCACGTTGGCCACAACCGAGATCACCCCGCGCCCGCCCAGTGCCAGGAGGGGAACAACCTGGTCATCATTGCCGCTGTAGAGCGCGATCTCCGACCCTGCCAGCCGGGCGAGCTCCGCAATCTGGGAGATGTCCGCGCTGGCCTCTTTGACGCCGAGCACCCGCTCGTCTTCCGCAATGGCCGCGACCGTTTCTTGCAGAATGTTGCATGCGGTGCGGCCCGGGACGTTGTAGATGATCAGCGGCAGGCCGGTCGCGCCCAAGACCGTGCGAAAATGGGCGATGATGCCGCCCTGGGTGGGCTTGTTGTACGGCGGCGGGGAGAGCAGGAGTGCATCGGCGCCTGCGTCGGCGGCATTGCCGGCGAGTTTGGCAACCGCCGCGGTGTCGCTGCCGCCGATGCCTGCAATCACCGGAATGCGATGGCCGCACTCGGCCACGACTATCTGCACGGCGCGCTTCTGCTCGGCAGCGGAAAGCGCGGGCGCCTCGCCGGTGGTGCCGTTGACTACGAGCGCATCGGTTCCAGCCTCGAGATGAAAGGCGACGAGCCGCCGTAGCGCCGGCTCGTGCAGGGAGCCGTCGCGAAACGGGGTGACCAGCGCGACGCCCGAGCCGTCGAAGAGCGGCGGGCGCACGCTACAGGCGATTTAGGTCCAGCACGTCGCCCTGGGTTGCGTCTCCTTCGGCATCATCGGGGTCGAGGTCGCGATGCGTCACTTGCTCGAACTCGGCGGCGGCTTCGTTGGCGTCCACCGCGGTGTGATAGCTCCGGAACACCCCGTTGCCGCACTTTTCGCAGCGAAGGTCCGGCGGCGGCGGCTCATCATCGAAGTAGTATTCGGTGCCGCATTTCAGACAGACCTGGGTCAATACCTCCTGATCGGTATCTCGCCCGCCCTGCCGCGGCAATTCCCCGCTGCCAGCCGCGCCCCCGCCCCCCGCGCCGCTCTGCCCCTCTGTCCGCTCCCGCCCGTGCTGCGTCATCCGCTCACTCCCACATCTGATCAAGGCAATGCTGCATGGTCATCGCCGTCCTCCTGCGCATGTCATGCCAGCCCGACGGCGTCTCGGACGCGCCGCATGGTCACCGTGGCGACCTCGCGGGCGCGCGCGGCACCATCCCGCAGCACGTTCTCCACTGCATCGGGCTGCTCTGCCAGCTCCGCGCGGCGCGCCCGGAAGGGCGCGAAATGCTCCTCGATCTTCTCCAGCAGCCGCTTCTTGAAGTCACCGTACCCGACGCCCCCGGCGCGGAACTCGTCCTCCATGCGCCGCACCTCATCTGCCGAAGCGAACAGCTTGAAGAGCTCGAGCACCGTCGAGCCTTCTGGATCTTTGGGAGCCTCGAGCGGGGTGGAATCCGTTACAATCCCCATCACCCGCTTGCGCAGGGTCTTGCCCGATTCAAAGATGCCGATGGTGTTTCCGTAGCTCTTGCTCATCTTCTGCCCGTCTAGCCCGGGAACGACCGCCGTCTGGTCGGCGATCATCGGGTCGGGGAGCTTGACGATATCGCCGTACTCGTCATTCATCTTCCCGGCGATGTCGCGCGTGACCTCGAGGTGCTGCTTCTGGTCCTGGCCGACCGGCACCACATCGGCATCATAGAGCAGAATGTCCGCCGCCTGGAGTACAGGGTAGGCGAAGAGCCCGTGACTAGCGGAGAGGCCGCGGGCGATCTTGTCCTTGTACGCGTGGCAGCGCTCGAGCAGCCCCATGGGGGTGACGGTGCTCAGAATCCACGCCAGCTCGGTATGCTCCGGCAGATGGGATTGCCGGAAGAAGACGCTGCGCTCCGGATCCAACCCGCAGGCGAGCAGATCTATCGCAGCCTCCCGCACGTACTGGCGCAGCAGTGCCGGCTCGCGGACCGAGGTCAGCGCGTGCAGGTCTACGATGATGCAGAAAACCTGCCCCCGGTCCTGCATCTCGACCAATGGGCGGATGGCGCCGAAATAGTTGCCTAGGTGCAGGCTGCCCGACGGTTGAATGCCGGTGAGGATGCGCTTCATCTGGGTAGCTTCGCCGTTCCGGTCTGGTGCAAGATGCGAAAGAGGGCGTAACTTAGGGGGCAATCGAGAAACCCCGCAACCCGCGCCCTGCCTGCAACCCAGTGGCAGAACTGACCGCTGAAACGCTTCGAGACCTGCTGCCGGAGGCCGACCCGCGCGACCCGCGTGCCTCCGGGTTGCTGCAGCCGCTGGATGACGTGGTGCCGCTCCCGGCCGGCTCGCCCGTGCTCGCGGGGCTGCCCTACGACGGGGGGGTTCCCTCGCGGCCGGGTGCGCGGTTCGGCCCTGCCGCGCTGCGCAATGCCCTTTCGGCATTCACCACCTGGAGCGGCGGGCGCGACCTGCCCGCGCTCGCGGACGCCGGGGATCTGTCGCTCCCCCAGATGAACGCGGCAGATGTGCACTCACGCGTAGAGACGGCCGCGACCCGGCTCTTTTCGGCGGGGGTATTCCCGCTATTTGCCGGCGGCGATCACGGCCTGACGGGCTCGGTTTTGCTCGGCCTGGCCGCGGCACGCCCTGGTGCGGTGCTTGGCCTGATCACGATCGATGCGCACCTGGACGTGCGTGAATACTCGGGGCAAGCGCACCTGTCGAGCGGCACGCCTTTCCGGCGCGCGCTCGAACTTGAAGCGTTGGACGGCAGCCGCACGGTGATGATCGGCCTGCGCCCCTTCGCCAACTCGGGCTTCTACACGAATTGGGTGCTCGCCCGGGGCGTCACCCTCTTTTCGGTTGATGATGTTGCCGGGCGTGGCGCGGAGGCCATCGCCGCGCAGGCGTTGGCCGTAGTGGCTGGCGCCGACACCGTGTACCTGTCGATCGATATGGATGCGGCGGATGCCGCCTTCGCTCCTGGCGCCAGCGCCGCCGGCCCGGGAGGGCTCACGAGCCGCGAGATGATCTCGTTGGTGCGCGCCCTCGGGCGCGGCGGGAACCTTGCGGGTGCAGATCTCATGGAGTTGTCGCCGCCCTATGATATTGCCGCGCGGTCGGCCAAGCTGGGTGCACGCCTGCTGCTCGAACTGCTCGCGGCGCGCACCGCCGCGAGCGCCGCACCCACAATTGTAGCCAGGCAATGAGCAACATTCTGATCGCCGATGATGATGATCTAACGCGCGAGCTGGTCGCGGCGACGCTCGAGACCGCGGGCCATGCGGTGCGTGCCGTCGAGAACGGGACCTTGGCGCTGGAAGCGGCACGGGCCGAGGTGCCCGACATGATGGTCCTCGATTATCGGATGGGCGAGCCGGACGGGCTCGAGGTCTGCCGCCAGGTCAAGGCTACGCCGCGCATGGCGCATGTGCCGGTGCTCATTCTGACGGGTGAAGGCCGTCTCGAGGACCGGCTCGACGGTTTCGACGCGGGCGCGGACGACTACCTGCCGAAGCCCTTCGACCACCGCGAACTGCTTGCACGAGCGCAGGCACTGCTCCACGCGGCGCAACGGGGTCTCGAGCGGAACCCCTCGAGCGGGCTGCCCGGCGGCGCCGCGATCGACGCTGAATTCGCGCGCCGGCGGGCGGCCGGAGATCAGTTCGCCGTCTGCTACCTGGACTTCGACAACTTCAAACCCTTCGGCGAGCGCTTCGGCTTCAGTGTGTCAGATGCGCTGATTCGCGACCTCGGCGATATTCTCCGCCAACTCACCGCCGAGACGGAGGCCTTCGCCGGTCATGTAGGGGGAGATGACTTTGTCGTCATCTGCTCGAACCCGGAAGCCCGTACAATTGCCGAGCAGGCGCAACGGGAACTCGAGCAGGTGCTGCCCCGGCACATTCCCGTGGCAATCGCGGAGGCGGGGGTCTACCGCGGGGTCGACCGCGCTGGCACCGAGCGCGAATTCCCCCTCACGCGCATCTCCGCCGCAATCGTGCGCGTAGACCCGGAGCGGTGGACCTCCGCCGGCGCACTCGGCGAAGCCGTATCCGATGCGAAACGGCGGGCCAAGACGGAAGCAGAAGGCGGCATCTTCGAAACCGATCTCAGTTGAGCGGCGGCGCCTGCGTACGAGCACGGTAGTAGCAAGGCTCGCTTCACGCCGCTCGAGGGCCCTGCTCGCGGCGTTCTTCATGACGGGCGGCGCGCTCCACTTCGTAGTTCCGGAAATCTACATGCGCGCGATGCCGCCCTACCTCCCGCTGCACCGGGAGCTGGTCTTCCTCAGCGGCTGCTTCGAGATCGTAGGCGGTGCGGGGCTCCTATCCGGAAAAACGCGGCGGGCAGCGGGCCTAGGACTGATCGTGCTCCTGCTCGCCGTGTGGCCCGCGAATTTCCACATGCTGCTGCAAGCGCATGCGGCGGGCGGGCGGTGGTGGTGGCAGGCGCTGCTCGTAGCGCGCCTGCCGCTGCAGTTGGCACTGATGGCCTGGGTTTGGTTCGTCTCCCAGCCGCGGGGGTAGGAGCCGGGATCCCGGCTGCCGGAGCTGGAACATCTGGTCTGGGGCTTGCACCAGAGGCCGGACCGGCATTGCACCTCTCTTGACCTCGAATCTTCATTGGCCGCGACCCTCATAGATACTACCACCGAGCGCCTCGAGGGCGTGCTCCGGGAGCAGTTTGCGCTCGAGCAATTCCGCACCGGGCAGGAGGACACGATCCGGGCCGTGCTCGAGCGGCGCGATGGCCTCGTCATCATGCCGACCGGCGCGGGAAAATCGCTTACCTATCAATTGCCTGCCCTGCTCCTCCCGGGGCTTACGTTAGTAGTTTCGCCGCTGATCGCATTGATGAAGGACCAGGTCGATGCACTGGACGAACTTGGGGTAGATGCACACGCCATCAATTCGTCGTTGACCGCCAAGCAGCAGAGCGAAATGGCGGCGACCGTGGAAGCGGGCGGCGGGAAGCTGCTCTACCTCACCCCGGAGCGATTCCGCGACCGCGAGTTTTTCGATGTACTGCTCGAGCGCGAGGTGTCGCTGTTCGTCGTAGACGAGGCGCACTGCGTTTCGCAGTGGGGTCACGACTTTCGCCCCGACTACATGATGCTGGGGGCGATCGCGAAGCGTTTCGGCCGCCCGCCAATCCTCGCGCTGACCGCGACGGCCTCCCCCGAGGTACAGGAAGACATCATCGAGCAGTTGGGAATGACCGAGCCGCTGCGGATCATCGGCGACCTGGTCCGTCCGAACCTCTTCCTCGAGGTGCTGCCGACGGTGAACGAATCCGCCAAGGACGCCTCGCTGGACAACATCTTCCGTACCGTACAAGGGTCGGGGATCGTTTATGTCGCCACGGTCAAGGAGGCGGAAAGGCTATGGGAGCAGTTTTCCGGCCGCTGGCCGCTCGCGCTTTATCACGGCAAGCGCACCTCGAAGCAGCGCCGCGAGGCCCAGGACGCCTTCATGGCGGGAGATGTGAAGGCGGTTATCGCCACCAACGCGTTTGGGCTCGGCATAGACAAGGCGGATATCCGCTTCGTGACTCACTATCACTTTCCCGGCTCGCTCGAATCCTACTACCAGGAAGCGGGCCGTGCGGGGCGCGACGGCGAGGTGGCGCGCTGCTCGATTCTATATCGCGTAGAAGACCGCGCTATTCAAGGCTATTTCCTAGGCGGCAAGTATCCTGATATCATGGAGGCCGCACAGGTGGGGAGGGTGATCAACAACCTGCCGAAAGGCGAAGGGCGGCCGCTGGCGGAGATCGCCGAAGCCGCCGACGTAGCGCGCCGAAAGGCGCGCATCGTGTTGACGCTTCTGAAGCGGCACGGCATGGTTCGCGAACACCGCGGCGGCTCCTGGGAGCGCTATGCGGATGATGTGACCACCGCCGACCTGAGCCGCGAACTCACCGATTACGAGGAGCGCCGCGAGCGCGACAGAGCCAAGCTCGAGGCGATGATCCGCTACTGCCGCACCGCGCAGTGCCGCACGCGCATCATCCTGGAATACTTCGGCGAGCAACCGGGCGATGAGTTCCGCTGCGGCCACTGCGATGTGGATATCTCACCGGAAATGCGGAGCACCCCGGCTTCGGAAAACGGCGCATCGCCCGGCGCGGATCTCGCCGCCCTCGGGCTCGAGGGAGCGGACGACGAACCGCAGGACGGCTTTGCAGCCGGAGAAGAAGCCCGTCACCCAACCTTCGGCACCGGCATCGTGCTCGCCACCGAAGCAGACCGGACCGAGATGGACTTCGGCGGCCATGGGGTACGGACCGTTCGCACCGGCCTCCTAGAGCGCTGCTGACACCGCTCCCCCTCGATTGCCGTCGCGCAGCAAAGCCGTTGCTTCCGGCTGCAGCAGTACCCAAATCGTGTAGATGCTGAGCAGGGTACCCAGCGGAAAGTTCGCCAGGTTGAGCACGGCCACGACGAAGCCGAGCAGCCGCGCCCACGGCCGCCGCTTTAGCATCGCCCACCCTAGGACCAGGCTCGGAAGGCCGGAAATCACTAGAAAGAGCGCCAGCGCCATCCCCAAACCCGAGAGCAGGGCGAACACTCCGAGTTCGCCGGTCAGCAGCCCCGTGCCTGTGAGTGCAGTTGCGATCACCAGCGCTAGGACCAGAAAGAACGCACCCGCGATCAGATAGAGAAAGCCTAGGATTTTGAGGTGGTTTTCCATGGGTCGCTGCGCGGGTAGGGAATGGCGGTGGCATCACAACGGCGACGATGGTCCTGCGCCTGCTCGACCAATCATGCGCCTTGCGCGCTAACGGCGCAATGGCCGGTTGCTGACGGGCCCTCACCCCCCGGGGGAGGCGAGCCTAAGCGAAACTTCGTGGGCACTGAGCGCGAAGCGCGAAGAAACTTCGCGGGCACTGAGCGCGAAGGGCGAAGCTCCGGGGGTGAGGGTTCCGGATGCGGCGCGGCGTTCGCGCCGTCATCCTTCTGACCGCGGATAGCGATCGAGCGCGAGCCGCACCTTCGCCAGCACTTGGTCTACGGTGATGCGCTGCATTCGCCCCTCGCGGTACTTCCGCGCGGGCGCGTAATCCTCGCCGGGGTCACCAAACCCGTCCACCAGCAGATCGTGGAAACGGCGGTAAGGGCCGCCGTACTTGGGGTTCGTGTACCCCACAAGCGACACGGTCGGCGTGCCGAGCGCGACGCCGATGTGCATCGGCCCCGTGTCCGGGCTGACGAGCACGTCCGCCCGCTCGGTCAGGTAGACGAGCCGCCGCAGGTCCCAGGCGCGCAAATCCAGCGGGGGGTGAACGGCCCGGGCACTTACGGCCGCGGCGGCGGCGTTTTCCCGCTCCGAGCAGCCGCCCACGAGCACAGGACGCGCGTGCAGGTCGCCGGTCAGCCGGTCGCACACCACGGCGTAGCGCTCAGCCGGCCAATCCTTGCCTGCCTTGCTGGTGGCTAGCACCAGCGCCACGGTCGGCCGCTCGTTGGGCGGGAGCAGCTCCGCGTACCGCACCCGCTCCTCTTCAGTCGAGCCGAGCGCCCATTCGAGCCGCGGCTCGACGCCAAGGTAATCGAGAAACTCGAAGTACTGGTCCTGCACGTGCTGCTGCGGCCGCGCTGCCACGCGCTCGGTGGTGAAGAGCCAGTTGGCATCGCGAGCGCGCGCGCGGTCGAAGCCCAGCTTGCGCGGCGAGTCGAGCATCGCGGTGATCACGCCCGCCTTGAAGTAGACCTGCAGCGCCAGCACCAGGTCGAAGCGCCGGCCGCGCAGATCGTTGCGGACATCGCGGAACGCACGCCACCCCGCCTTGCGGTCGAACAGGATGAACTCGTCGACCGCGGGGTGCTCCGCCACCAGCCCGTGCGGCCCCGGCTGGATGATCCAGGTGATGTGCGCATCCGGCGCGGCTGCCTTGATCGAGTTGACGACCGGCAGCACGTGCACCGCATCCCCGATCGCGCTCATCATCACGATGGCAATGCGCTTGCCGGAAAGATCACGCGATTTCACCAGCCCGCAGGCGCCTGCGGCTGCCACGGCTTGGATCTTCGGCTTCGCCCGCTGCACTTCACCGGCGGGCAGCTACGATCCAAGAGGATCGAGCAACTCCAGATTCGCGATCCGCCGGAAGTCGGCGATGTTGTGGGTAACCCGTGTACGCCCGTTCACCAGCGCCGTGGCGGCCACGACGCTGTCTCCGAGACTCATGCGGCGCTCCTGACGCAGGCGAATGGCCCGTTCCACAACACTTACACTTACTGAAAGCGGGAGCACCTCAGTGGCAGCAAAGAATTCCTCCAACCGTAATTGGACCTGCGTTTCAAGGGAGTGGTATCCAAGCACCTCGATCTGGCTAATCACGGACACTCCGGGAGCGTGCTTTGCGATGAACTCGCGCAATGCGGTATGCACCGGTTGAACGGCATAGATAACGATGTTGCTATCCAGCAGCATCAAGCCTTCCGGCCTGGGAGTGCCCGATCGCGCCGCACCTCCCGCTGCCAACGGACCGGGTTTTCGACATCGGCGAACGCGCCGATACGAGCGAGGTCGTCGAGCACCTTAGCCATTTTCCGGCCCCGGTCGGGGTCCGGGTCTGGGGGAGCACCTTCAAGTAGTGATATTTGAACCATTATAGCCGCCGGGCGCACGGGCGGCGGGTCGATCCATTCGACGCGATCGCCGCGCAATACGGCTTTGTAGCTGCGCGCCATTGGAACCTCCTCAATGGGAAAAATCAAGCCACGCGATTCCACCGAAGGTAGCGGAACAGTAACAGGCAGCCAAGGGCACGTGCTGCGCAGGCGCGCCAGCCGCCCAGAGAGCGCATACGGGTCATCGACCATTCCCCAGAATCTATGCTAGCGGCTGTGGTGCGCGGCGGCTACGATGAGCAACGCCTTGGATTCGGGTTGGCAACCCACTCCGCCCTTCATCCGCCAGGAAGTGCTGTTCCTGCCGGGGCGTTCCTACACCCCGCGCGGCTGGCGGCTATCTGGCATCGTGCGACTGGATTCCTGCTTTCGCAGGAATGATTTGCGGATCGTGACCGCAGCCCCCCGATCGCTACACGGTCGGTGCTCCTTCCCTCGAACCTGCCGCATCACCCGCCGTCCACCTCCACGACGTTGTCGTCCGTGTGCCGGTCGATCAGCTTGTGGTACGGATCTACGCCAGCCTTAGCCGGTTCGCGGCCGACAATCACCTCGATCGTCTGCTTGCCACTGCGGATGCGCCGCTTCTCGATGAAGAGCGGTTCGCCCAACTCTTCGCCGCCGGCCGCGGCAGCGAAGACGCCGATGTCGATCGGATCGGACATTTCAACGGCGGCTTCATTGCCGATGCTGTCCGCGCGCACTTTGCTCGCCTCGACTTCGAGCGTCACACGCCAGCGCCCGTCGGGGAGGCGCTCGGCAGTCGCTTCGTCGGTGCGCAGATCCCAAAGTGTGATGTGCTCGAAGAGGTCTGCGAGGATGCCGTGCAACGAGTCCGGCGTGGCTTCGCGGAGCTCGGCGTATAGATCACGGGAGGTTGGGTACGGCGGCCCCTGGTAGCGGGTCTCGTCAAGGAAGTCGCGTAGCGCCCGGTTGAGCCGGTCCTCGCCGATGTAGTCGCGTAATGCGTACATCGCGATCGACCCCTTGCGGTAGTGGATATACCCCTGCCCCTCGTCCAGCAGCAGCGGGACTTCCTTCTTTCGCTCGAGTGAACGGCCGCTGAGGTATCGGTCCAACTCATATTCGAGAAAGCGCCGCATCTGCTCGCGCCCGTACTCCTGCTCCATCACCATCAGCGCACTGTACTGCGACAGCGTTTCCGACATCACGGTTGCGCCCTGAACCGCGCCGCCAATCACCTGGTGCGCCCACCATTGGTGCGCGACCTCGTGTGCCGTAATGTAGAACGGGTAGTCGATGTCGTCCTCATCGTCCACCCTAGCAATGAAGCCGATCGCCTCGGAATACGGGATCGTGTTCGGGAATGATTGGGCGAAGCTCGCGTAGCGCGGGAACTCGATGATCCGCACCTGGCGGTGCTGGTACGGCCCGAAGTTCTCGGTGAAGTAGGCGAGCGATTGCTTGGTCGCCTCGATCATCCGCCCGAGGTTGAAGTCGTGCCCGGGATGGTGATAGATCTCGATGGCCACGGTCCGGCCATCGGGCGCCGTCCACGAATCGCGCACGATCTCGTAGCGGGCCGAAAGAAACGAGTAGAAGGCCAGGATCGGCGCGTCCATCTCGTAGCGGAAGTAGCGCCTGCCGTCCTCCTCCCAGCTCCGCTGCAGGTAGCCGGGGGCGATGGCGATCTGGTCGTCGCTCGTGCTGACGGTCGCTGCGAAGTCGATCCAGTCGGCGTCGCGAGAGATGTAGCTGTTGCGCACGGCGAGCGTGTCGTCGATCGGCGCGGCGCGCGGCTTCGGCGCGAGCCCATGCTTGCGGCGCTCCGCGTCATCGGAGAGCTCGGCATCCGCGCGGTAGCCGAAGCTCGGCATCATCGCGCTGTTGAAGAACGTGCCGTTCTCGACCACCTGCAGGTTGGAAACGCTGTTCTCGAACCCGCGTGTCACGCCGGCGATGTCGAAGGTGAACACCATCGAATCGCCCGGCGCCAGCGGGCTCGCGAGCCGGTAGATGTGGAAGCCGACCTCGTCATCGGCGAGCACGTGCTCCGCCGGTCGGCCGAAGTCGAACGAGCGGATCTCGACCCGCCGCGGCGGATCGATGACCAACGAATCGATCGGCTGACCCGTGCGGTTCACGAGCCGATAGCGCCCGCGAACTTCGACGTCCCGCCGCTCCGGAAAGATGTCGACGTCCAGCTCGACCCCTACGACCCGCGGCTGCGGCGTATTCTCGAAGCGTTTGTACTCGTTCTCGTACCGGACGATCGAAAGTTCGGCGGTTTTGCTGGTGCGGAAATCGTTGAGGACGTTTGTGTTGTAGAAGATGAAGCCGCCGAGCCCCACGATCAGTGCTGCCGCGGCGGCGGTCGCCGTCAGCGCCGGCGCCCGGAAGCGCAGCCGCG
>JBBSMO010000027.1:0-11452 GCA_038233155.1 Longimicrobiales bacterium | reverse complement strand
GGCTCGGATGCGGTCAGGCATGCACATGCCGGGGCCAAGGACCCGGCCAGCCACGTCGCGTCCTCGCGGTCGGCAGAGTACCCGGCGCCGTTCCGCCCGGCAGGGCGGGCAGTGCCGTGCCGGGGGTTTCATACCCCCGGCACAGGGGGCGGGCGAAACAGGGTCCCGCGGCGGCGCCGGTAGTGATTGACTGCGGGCGCGCTCCTGCCGGCCGGCACGGCGAGGCAGCGGGTTTAGGCGTAGGCGGCAGGCCTGCAGACGTGGACTACGCCGCCTCCGCCTCTTGCAATGCGCGGCGCGCCGCCAGATACCCCTCTTCCATGAGGAACTGGGAGCGGTCGAAGTCCCACCCCCCCAGATGACCTATGTTGGGACGAATATACACCAGCGGCGGTCCCTCCCACCGCGCGAGGTTGCTCTTCCGCTGCTGCTGCAGCGTGAGGTTCAGCACCCGGTCGTGGATGGCGATCATCCCCTGATCGAAATAGCCGGCCGCAGGCGGCAGCAGGTCCGCCCCCACATCCACGGCGATGATGCGCCCCGCGCCCCACGCCGCCGCTTGGCGGATGGGGAGCACGTCCAGCATCCCCCCGTCTACTAGCACGTCCTCGCCAATGCGCGCGGGCGGAAAGTAGATCGGCAAGGCGCAGGATGCATACACCGCATCGACTACGGGCACGTCTTCGTCGATGCCTGAGCCGAACCAGACGGTTTCACCGGTAACCAGGGAAACGGCGTTCACCCGCAACGGCACGTCCAGATTGCCGAAGCGATGCTCTGGAAGCTGCTTCGACAGGTACTTGCGGAAATGCGGCCCCTCGAACACCGACGGCTCGCGCACCCCGCCGAAGAAAATCGCGCGGCGGTTGATCGAAACGATATCGTCTTTGCCAAGCTCGCGCGCCAACTTCGCCAGGTCGCGCCAGCCGAGACCGCCGGCCACACAGGCGCCGATCACGGCGCCCATGCTCGTGCCGATGATCAGGTCCGGGCGCACCCCGGCTTCCTCGAGTGCCTTCCAAACCCCGATGTGCGCTACGCCTTTCATTCCGCCGCCGCCCAGGACTAGCACCACGCCCGGCCGCGCCGCACCGGTGTAGCCAGTCGGAAGGGGAATCTCGTCAGGTACGCTCATGCGCTCCTCCCTGCTGTTGCGTGAACACCGCCACCACCCGCCGGGGTGCAACTCGTACGCCAGCCGCTGGTTCCGGCACTCGAGATGTGCCGTGCGGCGGGGCGTGACAGCCGAATTGATCCTTATTCCACCGGCTTGACTGCATGCGTCGAAACGGGTAGGTTCACGGATGATAAGAAGAATCATTCTTACAACCGTTGCACCAGCGCAGCGCACCGGGGCAGAACGCATGCAGCACCGCGGGCGCCCGATCGAAGCGCCGGGCGGAGAACACACGCCTCTCGCGCGCGGCGCGAGCGCACTTCACCAAGGAGACGCCGAATGGCCGATGTACTGCTGAAGATCAGCAACCTTCACGCTGAAATTGCCGACGACGGAACCGAGATCCTCCGCGGCGTGGATCTCGAGATCCGGGAAGGCGAAATCCACGCGATCATGGGCCCGAACGGCTCCGGCAAGAGCACGTTAGCGAAGGTAATCTCCGGCCACCCGGCGTACGAAGTCACCGAGGGCGACATCTTGTTCCGCGGCGACAGTGTGCTGGACATGGAACCCGACGCGCGCGCGCGGGCCGGCATCTTCCTCGCCTTTCAGTACCCTGTGGAAATTCCCGGTGTTTCCATCGCCAACTTCATGCGCACCGCGATCAACGCGAGGCGCGGAGAAGAAGTCGATGTGTTCGAGTTCGCGGAAGAGCTCGAAGAGCGAATGGGGATGCTGGATATGGACCTCGTCTTCGCCGAACGCTCGGTGAACGACGGCTTCAGCGGCGGAGAAAAGAAGCGCAACGAGATCCTGCAGCTGGCGATGCTGCAGCCGCAGCTCGCCGTGATGGACGAGACGGACAGCGGTCTCGACATCGACGCGCTGAAGATCGTCTCGAACGGCATCAACGGGATCAAGGAGCAGAAGGGTGACATGGCCGTGCTGCTCATCACGCACTACCAGCGGATGTTGAACTACATCAAACCGGATCGGGTTCATGTGATGGTCGAGGGGCGCATCATCCGCTCCGGCGGTCCTGAAGTCGCCCACGAACTCGAGGAAAAGGGTTACGAGTGGACCCGTGGCATGGCCGGCGCAGCGTAGTTCGATTGCGGAATGCGCAATGAGACGGGTGCCGGGACTGTGACGGGAACGACGACGTCCTCCTGAGCGGCCGCCAGGGCTCTCTCAGGATGACAACTGCAGGATTCTAACTCAGGAGACAGATCGACATGCCAACCAATGAAGCAGTAGCCCAACTCGGGCTCGACGAATACAAGTACGGGTTTCACGACGAGGTAGACTACATCTACAAGTCGCGCAAGGGCTTCAACGAAGAGGTGGTGCGGCAGATCTCGGAGCAGAAAAGCGAGCCGGAATGGATGCTGAAGACCCGCCTCAAGGCGCTGAAGCACGCGCAGGCGCGGCCGTGGCCGAAGTGGGGTGGTGACCTTTCGGGTTTGAATTTCGACGACATCTACTTCTACATCCGCCCTTCGGAGCGCACCGGCCGCACCTGGGACGAGGTCCCGGAGACGATCAAGAACACCTTCGAGCGCCTCGGCATTCCGGACCAGGAGCGCAGAATTCTCGCGGGCGCGGGCGCGCAGTACGAGTCGGAGGTGGTCTACCATTCGCTCCGCAAGGAGTGGGAGGACCAAGGCGTCATCTTCAAGGGGATGGATGACGGGCTGCGCGAGCACGAGGACATCGTACGCGAATATTTCGGAAGCGTGGTCCCTTATCGCGACAACCTCTTCGCGGCGGTGAACACCGCGGCGTGGTCCGGCGGCTCCTTTGTCTACATCCCTAAGGGTGTGAAGCTGGACATGCCGCTGCAGGCGTACTTCCGCATCAACTCGGAGTCTATGGGGCAGTTCGAGCGCACCATGATCATTGTGGATGAGGGTGCGCAGGTCCAGTACATCGAGGGGTGCACGGCGCCCACCTACGCGGCGGATTCGTTCCATTCCGGGGTGATCGAGATCATCGTCAAAGATGGCGCGCGCTGCCGCTACACGACCATTCAGAACTGGTCGCACAACGTCTACAATCTAGTTACACAGCGTGCGACTGTAGGCCGCGACGCGACGCACGAATGGGTGGACGGCAACCTCGGCTCGAAATTGACCATGAAGTACCCGAGCGTGTACCTGATGGGCGAGGGCGCGCGCGGCGAAATTCTGTCCATCGCGTACGCGGGCGACGGTCAGCACCAGGACGCGGGCGGCAAGGCCATCCACATGGCGCCCCACACCTCGAGCCGCATCGTTTCGAAGAGCATCTCGAAGGGGAGCGGCCGCTCGAGCTACCGCGGGCTGCTGCAGGTGCTGCCCGGCGCGCACCACGCGCGCAGCAATGTCGAGTGCGACGCGCTGCTGCTGGACGAGCAGGCGCGCACCGACACCTACCCGTACATCGAGATTGAGGACGATCACGCGCAGATCGGCCACGAGGCGACCGTTTCGAAGATTGGCGACGAGCAGCTCTTCTACCTGATGAGCCGCGGCCTCTCGGAAGACGAAGCGGCAACCATGGTGGTGCGCGGCTTCATCGAGCCAATTGCCAAGGAACTGCCGTTGGAATACGCCGTCGAGCTGAACCGCCTCATCGAGCTCGAGATGGAAGGGTCGGTCGGCTGAAGCGCTGGGGGAAGTGCAGCCTCTCGGTGCCCCCGGCTTGTCAGGATCTTCCGGTGGAGCAAGGAGATTGTTCACTGCGCTCAGAATGACAGACTGTTAACAAACGACACCAGGAAAGAGATCGTGGCAGATAGCACAACAGCAGTAGCCGGTAGCACCGGCGTTTTCACCCGCGACCAGGCGGAAATTCTTTCGGCGCGCAAAACCGAGCCGGACTGGTTGCGTGCGCAGCGGCTGCGGGCGCAGGAGATCTTCGAGCGGACGCCCATGCCGGACACCCGCCCCGAGGAGTGGCGCTACACCCCTATCGCCGACATCCTGAAGCTGGAGGCCGTCGAGTTCGCGGACGAGGCCAAGCCGGTCTCGGGTGTCGGGGAGCTGCCCGCCCCGCTACAGTCGCTAATGGCGGATGCGGGAGAGGCCGCCGCGCGCCTTGTGCAGACCGACGCGTCTCTGGTGATGCGCGAAGTGCCGGCAGCTCTGGCAGAACAGGGCGTGGTGTTTTCGAGTTTGGACGCGGCGGTCCGGGACCATTCCGAGCTTGTCGAGCGCTTTCTCGGCACGGCGGCGGGCGCGGATATCGGCAAATTCGCCGCGCTGGATGCAGCGTTCTGGAGCGGCGGCACCTTTGTCTACGTTCCCAAGGGAGTCCGGCTCGACCTGCCGCTGCGGGCCTTCCGATGGCTCAGCCGCGAAGGCACCGCCAGCGCCACCCGCACACTGGTGATAGCCGAGCGTGACGCCGAGGTCACTCTGATCGACGAGTATGCATCGGAGGACTTCGAGCGCCAAACGCTCTCGCTGGGCAGCACCGAAATCTTCGCCGCGGATGGCGCCAAGGTCAGCTACTATGCGGTGCAGCGCTGGGGCCGCGGCGTGGTGCACCTGACTACTGACCGCGTCGTCTCCGGCCGCGATGCGCGGATCAGTTCGCTGAATGTAGCGCTCGGCTCGGACGTTACGCGTTCCGACGTGCAGTGCAAGCTGGATGCGCCCGGCGCGCACGCGGATCTGCTAGGGCTCTACATCGCCGATGGCGCGCAGCACTTCGACCATGAAACGCTCCAGGATCACGTTGCGCCGCACGCCTCAAGCAACCTTCTCTTCAAGGGTGCGCTGTTCGACAAGGGCCGCTCGGTGTTCCGCGGCCTGATCCGCGTCCATCCGGGCGCGCAGCGTACGGACGCGTATCAGACCAACCGCAACCTGATCCTTTCGAACGAGGCGCGCGCCGACTCGCTGCCGAATCTCGAGATTGGCGCGGACGACGTGCGCTGCTCCCACGCGGCGACCATCGGGCAGCTCGACACCGAGGAGATCTTCTACCTGCAGAGCCGCGGAATTCACGAGCGCGAAGCGGTGCGCTTGGTGATCTTCGGCTTCTTCGGCGAGGTGCTGGACCAGATTCCGCACCAGGCCGTGCGAGCCGAGCTGGTGCGCGCGATCGAGAAGAAGCTGCACGAAAACCGTTAGCGTGCGGATCACTGCACCTAGCCTAGGCACCACCCGGCCGCGCCGCGGGGGCTGGTAAGATGGCGTTCGTAAAGGTCGCCTCCGCCACGGATGTGCCGGAGGGCGAGCTGCTCGGGGTGGAGGCGGGGGGGAAGCGCATATGCCTGGCCAATGTAGAGGGCGAAGTCTACGCCTTTGCAGACAACTGCTCGCACCGTGAATTCCCGCTCTCGAACGGCGAACTGGACAGTGACGACTGCACCGTCACCTGCGAGTGGCACGGCGCGATGTTCGATATTCGTAGCGGCACGCCGCTCTGCCTGCCCGCGACCCGCCCGATCGCCGTCTACGGCTGCAAGAGACCGGGGGGGGACATTTGGGGGGAGGTGGAGGCGGAGGCGTAGGGCAGCGCCGCGGCCGCGGTGGCGGAGCGGGAGCGGCGGAGCCGGAGCGGCAGCCGCCGCAAGCCCCCGCCCCGGCGCTGCGCGCCACCCCTCCCCCAAGTCTGGGGGTGGGGTTGATGGCGGGATGGAAACGGTGCTGGAGCGGGAGCAGGCGGTGCCGGAGCCGCAGGGCCCCCGCCCGGCGCTGCGGTGATTATCCATTAATGAGGATTCGGCGTACTTCACGGGAGGTAGAGCGGGTCGCGCGCGAAATGCGTAAGCAGCTCACGCCTGCCGAGGCAGCGCTCTGGGAAGCGCTGCGGAAACATCGGCTCTCGGGCATGCATTTTCGTCGGCAGCATGCGATCGGAAGGTTCGTTCTAAATTTCTGCTGTCCCGCGAAGAAGCTTGTGATCGAACTCGATGGTGAAATTCATGCGGACCAACGGGATCGGGACGAGGAGCGCACCTTTGCATTGGAAGCCGCAGGCGATCGGGTGGTGCGTTTCCGGAATGAAGAGGTGTTAACCGACATGAACAGTGTCGTCGAGCGCATTTCGCGAATGGTCAAACGCTAGGCGCCGCTCGCTCAACTCCCCACCCCCAGCATTGGGGGAGGGGCCGGGGGTGGGGGCATGCCAGCGTTCGGATCAGCTCACTTTGGCAGCGGCGCGCGAATGTTCCAGGGAAAGAATGACTTCAGCCGTCAGGCCCAACCAATGACAAGCACCGCCGCTGTTCCGGCCACGCCACGCCTCGCCTCTGCTCCGCCGACGCCAAGTCTGGCTTCGGCCTACGACGTGGCAGCCATCCGCGCGGAGTTCCCCATCCTCGCGGCGCCGAAGGGCGGGCAGTCGCTCGCCTACCTGGACAGCGCCGCGACCAGCCAGAAGCCGCACGCGGTGATTGATGCGGTCGCGCAGTTCTACCGCCGCGACAACGCCAACATCCACCGCGGCCTGTACGAGTTGGGGCGCAGGGCAACCGAAGTGTACGACAATGCCCGGGCGGACGTAGCCGCTTTTCTTGGGGTTGCCGATGCCGGCGAGCTGATCTTCACCCGGGGTACCACGGAAGCCCTCAATCTGCTCGCCTACGCCTGGGGGCTGGATGCGTTGCGGCCGGGGGATGAGGTGCTGCTCACGGTAATGGAGCACCACTCGAACCTGGTCCCGTGGCAGATGGTCGCGCGGCGGACTGGTGCCAATCTGCGCTTCATTGGCATCGGCGAAGACGGGCAGCTTGATCTCAGCGATTTGGATACGCTGCTGACCGAGCGCACGCGGCTGGTATCGCTGGTGCACGTGTCGAACAGCCTGGGCACTATCAACCCGGTGGCGGAAATTGCGCGGCGCGCACACGCGGCTGGTGCTCTCGTGGCGGTGGACGGCGCTCAATCCGTGCCGCATCTCCCCGTTGATATTCCAGAACTGGACTGCGATTTTTTCGCGTTCAGCGGGCACAAGATGTATGGGCCGACCGGCATCGGCGGGCTGTGGGGCCGGCGCGAGCTGCTCGAGGCCATGCCGCCGTTTCAGGGCGGCGGCGACATGATAGACAGCGTGCAGCTCGAGCATTCTACCTACGCGGGGCTGCCGAACCGTTTCGAGGCCGGAACGCCGAACATCGCGGGAGCGGCCGGGTTAGCGGCGGCGACGCAGTTCCTGAAGGACGTGGGGATGGCGGCGGTGCGCGAACACGAGCGGCATCTGCTGGTCTACGCTTTGGCCGCGCTCGGCGAGGTGCCGGGCCTCACCATCTACGGCCCGCGCGAGCCGGAGCAGCGCTCGGGCGTCATCTCGTTCACCTTGGGCGATGTTCATCCTCACGACCTGGCGACCATTTTGGATGACGATGAGATCGCGATCCGCGCCGGGCACCACTGCACGCAGCCCTTGATGCGGCGGCTCGGCGTCGCCGCGACCGCGCGTGCCTCGTTCGGAGTCTATTCGACCGAGGGCGATGTAGACCGGCTGGTCGCGGGGCTGCACCGCGCTCGCAGCCTGTTCGGCCTCTGACCGGTGAGGCGGCGCTCCTCCTTCCTCTACGCCGCGACCGCCGTGCTGGTGGTCAGCTCGAGCGCATTGCTCTACGCTCTGCGCCACGGCTGGCGCTGGCTGGCAATTGGCGGGTTCATCGGAATGGCGGTCGCCGCCGCATTGTTCCTGCTTTCGCTTTTTTCGCCGCGCCGCAAGGTAGATTGGGAGCGCGTTCGCGCCGAGCAGCGCCTTTGGGAGAGCGGCCCCATCGGCCGTGCCTGGCTCCGCATCCGCCAGAAGCTGTGAACTCCAAATCAACATCATGAGCCTGTCCTCGTTGTACCAGGAGTTGATCCTTCAGCACTATCGCAAGCCGCGAAACCGCGGCGAGCTGGACGGGGCAGATGCCGAGGTGCATATGAACAACCCTACCTGCGGCGATGAAATCCTGCTGCAGTTACGGGTGCGCGATGATGTGATCGATGCAGTGCGGTTTCAAGGGCAAGGGTGCTCGATCTCGCAGGCGGCTGCTTCCATGATGACGGAGCGGGTGCAGGGGAAGACGTTGGCCGAGGCCGAGCGGCTCGCCGCGCGTTTCACGCAAATGCTGCATGGGAATGAGGCGGCGGCCAAAGACAAGGAGCTGGGAGATTTGCGGGCGCTCGCGGGAGTGGCCAAGTTCCCCGTGCGGGTGCGGTGTGCACTGCTCGGCTGGAATGCACTTTCGGAGGCTCAGTCGCGCCTTCCACGAGACTGAACCGGAGCGTTGCCCCGTGAATCCGTTGACACTCCGCGCGCGGCTTTTGCTGTTCTCCCGCCCGCCAATCCATCGGTACACCCCCTCAAGCAATAGCCACGGCGCACAATGATGAACGGAAACGGGCGCAGAGTCGCCATCGTAGAGGGGTGCCGTACCCCTTTCGCGAAGTCGGGCACAGTG
Organism: Longimicrobiales bacterium; assembly: GCA_038233155.1. Taxonomy (GTDB): domain Bacteria; phylum Gemmatimonadota; class Gemmatimonadetes; order Longimicrobiales; family Longimicrobiaceae; genus JBBSMO01. The sequence continues at coordinate 2,936 of JBBSMO010000027.1, read as the reverse complement.
TTCAAGAGCTTGTCCGCGGTCGAGCTGGGCAAGATATCGGTGCGTGAACTGATCGCCCGGACCGAGCTACCTGTAGACGAAATCGACCACGTCGTATACGGTACTGTTGTGCAGTCGGTGCAGGAGCCGAACATCGCCCGCGAGGTGACGCTGGGTGCCGGGATTCCGCCTTCGGTGCCGTCGTTCACCGTCGCGCGCGCGTGCGCATCATCCAACCAGGCAATCACTTCGGCGGCCGAGCAGATCATGGCGGGTCAGGCCGAGGTGGTCATCGCCGGGGGTGCAGAGTCGCTGACGGACATCCCTATTCTCTTCTCGCCGAAGATGCGCGAGGCGATGGTGCGCGCATCGAAGGCGAAGTCGCTCGGGGCCCGGATCAAAGCGTTCGCGTCCGTTCGCCCTGCCCATCTGGCGCCTATCACCCCGGCCATTGCGGAGCCGACCACCGGCGAAACGATGGGCGAGTCTGCCGAAAAGATGGCGCGTGAAAACAACATTTCCCGCGAAGAGCAGGACCGCTGGGCGCTCCGCTCGCACGAACTCGCCGCCGCCGCAACGGCAGACGGGCGGCTCACGCGGGAGATCGTGCCGGTCTACGTGCCGCCGAAGTACGACGAGGTGATGACGGAGGACAACGGCATCCGCGAGGATACCTCGCTCGAAAAGCTGTCGCAGTTGAAGCCGGTGTTCGATCGAAAGTACGGCACTCTGACGGCGGGCAATTCGAGCCCGCTGACCGATGGCGCCTCGGCCGTTTTGCTGATGAGCGAGGAGAAGGCGAAGGCGCTCGGCTACGAGCCGCTGGGCTACATCCGCTCGTACGCATACGCCTCGTTGGCGCCGGGCGACCAGTTGCTGCAGGGGCCCGTCTACGCTGCTCCGGTCGCCCTCGAACGGGCGGGCATCACCATGGAAGATGTGGATCTGCTCGAGATGCACGAAGCGTTCGCCGCCCAGGTCCTTTCCAATCTGCAGTGGTTCGACTCGGACCGCGTCGCACGCGAGAGACTCGGCCGCGACAAGGCGATCGGCATCCCGCCCGAAGACCGCATCAATGTGATGGGGGGTTCCATCGCGATCGGGCACCCGTTCGGCGCTACGGGCGGCCGTGTGACCATCACCCTGCTCAACGAACTGAGGCGCCGCGACGGTGAGCTCGGGATGATCTCGGTATGCGCCGCAGGCGCCATGGGCTTCGTGATAATCGTCGAGCGGTAGCGCGCAGTCGCGGGTCGCGGGTCGCGAGTCGTGACGCGGGCACGCGGTCGCGCTCGTCAGAGCGCAGCGCAGAGGCGCCGCCTTCGCTGCCCGGCACCGGGAGACGACACCCACACCGCGAGGATGCCTGACCCGAACACCCATTGCGCCGGAGATGGGTTTCGCGGCAGGCCGCGGCCGTTTCGTGCCCGCATGGTGGCGCTGCGCCCGTGATGCCAACATTGTCCGGGTGTGCCATTATTTCGCCTGCTCCGCCCGCGTCTTCGCAAGCTGCCGATGAAGCTTCCTTCCAGAGCGCCCGCCGCACCTATCCTGCTGCTGCTCGGTTTGCTGCTCACAGGGTGCGCAGCGGCTGCCGGCGCGCCGAATGCAGAGCCGGCGGAGCCGACGGTGGTGCTGGTCGTGCGGCATGCCGAACGCGCGGATGACGGCTCCCGCGACCCCGCCCTCAGCGCCGCAGGCGAGGCGCGCGCCCGCGCCTTGGCGGAGACCGCTGCCACAGCGGATGTGGGCGTGGTGATCACCACCCAATTCCAACGTACTCACGCCACCGGCGCGAGCGTCGCCGACCGCTGCGGGTGCGATCTAGTCATAGCGGAAGCTGGCGCGGCGGGTGTAGAGGCGCACGTAGAAGAGATCGCGCAACAGATCCTGCGCGATTATCTCGGGAAAACTGTTCTGGTGGTCGGTCACAGCAACACCGCGCCGGCCATCGCCCAACGCTTGAGCGGTCAGTCAGCCGCTGAAATCTCGGAATCCGAATACGACCGTCTCTTCATCGTGGTCATACCGGCCGCGGGCAAGCCGCGTCTGGTGCAGGCGCGATACGGCGCAAGCGGCTGATGCGGAATGCGGAGTGGGTTATCCTTCGATAAGTCTCGGCTCTTGCCGTTCTCCCTTCCCAGGGGTCTGAACGGCCGGGGAAGGCGGGTCCCGGCACCATTCGCGGTCTTCCGCCGCTGCGGCTACCCTGCCGCAGCTGGAACCACAGACCACCCGATGGTCTCGCTCAATTGAACGTAGAGGATGAGATTGCCGGCCGCAGGCGGAGCGAGAATCTGAGTATACGACAGCGTCGCCCCCACAGGCGGCGTGCCGAGTTGGGCGAGCAGAGTGTCCGGAATCAGAACTTCGGGCCACGGCGTTCCTTGGCCGCGGACGGTGAACAGCGCGTTCGCGCCTGCGACATCGACAGACCAGTTCTGGCTGGCGGGCTCTGGGACGGACGCTGCTTCGGGTGGGAGGACTCGCAGGAGCAGATCGCCACTAGGGCGGATTGCGACCACGCTGTCTTCGGCGGGCCGCCCCGCCGCGTACCAGCGCAGCGGGGGCGGAACCCGTACTCCAACGACTTCGGGAAAGCGGACCTCGAGCGCGGTCGCGGGTACGGCTTCCGCCGGGAGGCGCCAGCCAACTAGGTATCGCAGCTCGCGCGAGAGCGTTTCAAGAGGAAGATACGGTTGGTTCTGCACCCAAAGCGTGTCTGAAACGAGTGGCCGCTGCTCGCCGAAAAGATCTATGCCCGGGTTAAGGTTCAGTTCCAGACAGATTCCGGTGACCGCGGGTTCGAAAGGCACGGGTTCGGTGCCGCATGCCGCGGACGGAGTGCGGAGCACAACCAGCATGCGGTAGCGCGCGGGCGTCGCAAGTCCGAGCGAGGTAGGTTCTACGAAATCGATGCAACCCGCGAGCAGCGTGACCATTGTGGCGAAGCACAG
>JBBSMO010000026.1:0-11708 GCA_038233155.1 Longimicrobiales bacterium | reverse complement strand
GCGCGCGCTCCTCCTCGTCGCGCGCGATGCGGATTTCAGTGGAGCCGTTCGCGCCGCAGATCCGCTCGACCTTGGTGAACTGGTGCCGGACCTCGGCCGCCGGCCCGTCCAGCTCGACGATCAGCAGCGCGCCGCAACCCTGCGGGTAGCCGGCCTGCACACCGGCCTCCGCGGCCTGGATCGCGAGCGAATCCATCATCTCGACCGCGGCGGGGATGATGCCGGCGGCGATGATGCCCGAGACCGCCGCGCCCGCCTGGTCCGGGGTGGGGAAGGCGGCGAGCAGCGTTTCCACCGCCTCCGGCTTGCGCAGGATGCGGAGCGTGATTTTCGTTGCGATCCCGAGCGTCCCCTCCGAGCCGACAAAGGTGCCGACCAGGTCGTAGCCCGGCGTGTCCAGCGCCTTGCCGCCGAGGTGCACCAGCGAGCCGTCCGGCAGCACGACCTCCAGCCCGGTCACGTGGTTGGTGGTAAAGCCGTACTTGAGGCAGTGCGCGCCGCCGGAGTTTTCCGCGACGTTGCCGCCGATCGAGCAGACCAGCTGGCTGGACGGGTCCGGCGCGTAGTAGTAGCCGTCCGGCGCGACCTCGCGGGTGACCGTGAGATTGATGACGCCCGGCTCGACGACGACGCGCTGGTTGGCGAGGTCGATTTCGAGGATGCGGCGCATGCGGGCGAGCACGATCAGCACGCCGGCCTCGACAGGGAGCGCGCCGCCGGATAGCCCGGTGCCAGAGCCGCGCGCAACGAACGGGATCCCCTGCTGGTAGCAGAGCCGGACCACCGCCTGCACCTGCTCGGTGGTTTCCGGCAACACCACCAGCGTCGGCACGACGCGGTAGCTGGTCAGCCCGTCACACTCGTAGGTGCGAAGCTGTTCGTGCTCGGAAATGACGCCCTGCGGCCCGAGCAGGGCCTCCATCCGCTGGATCAGTTGGTTGCGGTCCATGCTCGCTCTGGGAAGGCCGGTGCAGGAGGGCGGGAGATGCGACCTGCGGAACAGAATCGCATCGGGCGGGCGCGCCAGCAAGGTTTATGTCCGCCCCGCCCGCCACATCCCCCGCCCGACCCAGACGGCGGCCAGGACGGCGACGACGAGCACTCCGAGCGCGGTCCACCACGGCGCCGTCGGCCCCGTGTCCCACACGGTGAGGCTCGCCTCGTGGGGCGCGGTACCGTCGATCCCAAACACGGCGGCGGCGTTGTTGGCGGCGTGCAGGATCACCCCCGCCCAGATCGAACGCGTCGCATACACGGCCCACCCGAACGCAATTCCGAGCAACAGGTGCAGCGGAAAGATCCAGGGGAGAAAATGAAATATCGCGAACAGCGCGGCCGAAAGCGTGATCGCCCGCGCCGGACCCCAACGTCGCTCCAGCGGGTGCTGCACCAGCCCGCGAAAGAACATTTCCTCGAGCACCGGCGCGACCGCGACGGCGAAGACGGTAACGGCGAGCCCGCCGAGCGGCTTCCCGATCAGCGGCCCGAACGGGTTGAGCGTTTCTGGCGGCACCGGCACCAGGCCGAGATAGACCTCGCCGAGCGACCAGGAGAGCGCGAACAGAACGGGGATCGCAATCAGCGTCCACCGCAGGGGCTCGCCCGCGAGGGGGCGCAGCCGCAGATTCGCCTCCCGGCGCCGCGCGCCCGGCTTGCGCGGCTGCAGCACGTACGATTGCAGCAGCCAGGCGGCAAGCGCCAGCGCGACCAGCAGCCCGGCGGGCTGCGGGAGGAGCAGCAAAAAACCGCCGGCCACGAGGTTCCATGCAAAGAAAACGGTGAGGTGCCGAAAAATCCGTCTGGCCATGTACGTACGTATGGGAATGTCGAGTGGGGCGTGTCGAGCGCGTGGTGCAAGGCGCGGACCCTGTCGGGGAACGGCGCGGCTGGCCGCAGCCGGCCTTGCGGATCAGGTAGGGAGTTCCCCATACTGAGCTTCGGTCCGGCTTCAGGCGCGCTCGCGGCGGCTCGTCGGGTCGCGAAAGTCACCGCGGGCTCGCGTCACGGTTTCCCAGACTGATTCCTCGTTCCGATTCCCAACATGAGGAAAATACGCAGACCTCTGCTCGTTCTACACCGGGACCGGGCGTTCCGCGACCGCATCCGACAGGCGGGTGGCCGCGAATACCAGTATCAGGGCTTTGCGGACTGGAACGAGCTGCACCAGACGGTCAGCACCGCGTCGCCCGCTGCGCTGATCGTCGCCGACCCGTACTTCGGCTTCGAAGCCCGCACGAACGGCGACCGCGAAAATCCTGCGCCGGCGCTCCGCGCGCTGCTCGAGGAGTTTCCGTCCGTGGCGGTCATCGCTGCCATGGAGGTCGGTCCCGAGCGGTTCGACGATCTCCGCACGCTCGGCACCTGGGGCGTGGTGCAGGTGATCTCGATCGACCACGATGACACGCCGTCCGCGATCGCGCAACGGCTTCGCGCGGCGCGCGGCCGACCGCTGCAGGCGCTACTCGAGCATATTCTGCCGCCGGAAACGCCGGGCCGGGCCCGCGCGATCATCGAGGCCGCCGCGGACGTGGTCGTGGTCGGCGGCCATGGCAGCGATCTCGCACAGGTGCTCCGTCTTTCTCGTCGAACGCTGCTGCGCTGGTGCACCCGCGCCGGGCTCCCGCCACCGCGTACGCTGCTTGCCTGGATGCGCGTTCTCCTTGCCGCCGAGCTGCTGGACGATCCGGGTCGCTCGGTGCTCAGCGTCGCGCAGATCTGCGGCTATTCGTCGGACAGCGGCTTGCGGCGCATCACGCAGAAGTTTCTCGGCGGCAGCCCCTCGCAGCTGCGCGATCGAGGCGCGTTCCACGAGGCGTCGGCAGCCTTTCTAAGGGTGTTCGGAAGAACGCCGGAAGCAGAGGTGGCCGGGATCAAGTGGCAATGAGGCCGGAGCGGACCGCCGCACCGCTGAACACCGAGGCGGAGCGCCTGGTCGCGCTGGGTCAGGTCGCCGGCGAGCTGATGCACGACCTGGCGAATCTGGTCTCCGTGATCCGGGGGCGATCGACCGTTGCCTTGGGCGATGCGCGCGCGGGCCGTCTGCCGATCTCCGAAATGGAGCGGCTCAACGAGGCCACGGACGAGCTCGGCTCCATGCTCCGCGACGTAGTCGAAGCGCTTCACGATCAGCCAATTCCGCCGGGTCTTCGGTTCGACCCGCGCGAGGTCGCGGAGCGGGCGATCCGCCGGTTCCTCGAAGCGTCGCCGCCGTTGCGGATCCAGCTCGACAGCTCAATTCCCGCCGCGGTCGCGATCTCCGGGCGTGCTTCCTTTCTGTCGCGCGCGATCACCAACCTGCTCGCCAATGCCGCACGGTACGCTCGGTCCGAAGTTCGACTGTCGCTCGCGACCCACCGCCGGGCGGGTGTTACCTGCGTTGTGGTCGCGGTCGAGGATGACGGTGCCGGCATTCCCGAAGCCGATGTCGAGGGGATGTTTCAGCCGCTGGTCCGGGGCGAGGGCGGCGGCACCGGGCTGGGACTCAGCTCGGTGGTGTGGGCGGTGAGGCACCTGGGAGGCGAGGTCGAATACCGGACCGGGAGCGCGCTGGGTGGCGCATGCTTCGAGATCCTGCTGCCCATCGCGGCTCCGTCGCGCCCGCCGGTCCGGGTTCCGCTTGCCACGCTCCGGGACTGCCGCATGCTGCTGATCGAGGACGATCCCGTTGTCCGCGGTGCGCTGCTGCGCCTGCTCGCTCGGGTCGGCGCGGAAGCGAGCTCGCTGCCCCCGACGCACGACACCGTGGACACGTTACTCCCCGAGCTGCTCGGCTCCATGCCCGACATCATCCTCCTCGACCTTCGCCTCGGCTGGCGCGGCGGAGTGGACGTGTGGAAGACCATCGACGCGCACCTGCCCGCGCTCGCGCGCCGCGTGATCTTTCTGAGCGGGCTCGCGCCCGGCGATCCGGAATGGGAAGCGGCCCGCCGGACGGGGCGTCGTGTGCTGTCGAAACCGCTGGACCTGGAAGAGCTCGCGGACGCGGTCGTGGCGACGATCGGGGAGTCCTGACGCTCCTTCTCGGCGTTGCCGCGCTGCGCTCGATCAGCCGGGGCTCTTAGCCCTTTCGGCAGACCCGCATCACCTGCTCCGCGGCCCGCCATCCGCTGGCAATCGCGCCGTGCACGGTGCCCGCCTGCCCTTCCCAGTGCCCCGCCACGCCCGCGCCGATGACCAGCGCATCGGCGCGGTTCGTCATTCTCCGCCCGGGCGGCCACCCAGCCCGGCGCCGGTGTCGCCCCATTGCCAACGATCGAGGATCACCTCGGCACGGGGGAGGAAGGCTTCTCCCATGTAGGGCGGGTATTCCACGATCAGGTGGAACCAGCGATCGCCGTGCCGGCCCAGGGCGACCCAGCCGTGCGGCTCCTGCGGCCCCTCGGTGTAGTCGCCGAAGCGGAACTGCCGGAGCGCCCACGGATACCGGTCGGCGATTTCGAGCTCGGATCGCGCGCCGAGCGGGCCGTGCTCTTCCGCGACCGCGCGGACAATCTCGGCCGCCTGATCCTCCGTGGTCGCGACGGGATGGAAGAACACGTGGACGTAAGCCGCCTGCTCCGGCGTGCTCACCGGGCCCATGCTGAACCGCACTCCGTCCCCCTCGCCAGAGCCGATCAGATCTGGCGTCAGCTCGGCAGGCACGTAGGTGCTGAACGGAACCGCAAACCCGGCCGGCGTTTCCCAGCGGCGCAGCTTGACCGGTTCCGGCCGCCCTTCGATGGTCAGCGTTGCCTGCTGCTCCGCGGGGCGCTCTGCGATGACCGCGGCGGTGTCGGTCTGCCCGTCGCCGTCGCCGCAGCCGGCGAGGAGGAGTGCGGCAGTGATCACCCCAATCAGGGGGTATTTGCCAAAATTGATCATTCTGCTTCCCCTTTCTGTTTACAGGGTTTCGGGGCAGGAGAGAGGTGCAAGAAAGTCGCCAGATGCGGAGCGCCGGGATCCGTTTGCCGGGGGTCGGAGCGAATGGTAAACTGTCGTTCCGCGGTCCAGCACAGGGCGCTGGCGGGGGCGAGCCCTCCGCCGGATCGCGGTCGCGCTGCCGCGCGTCACAGGCAGGCCCGGATGCCCACCTTCCAGTGCGGTCTGCCAGTTGAATCTCCCGAGTCTCCAAAATGCCCCGCATCTTCGACAACATCGAGCTGAAGCTCGCGCCGGCGATTCAGGACACACTCCGGGTCTCCCACCGCGCCGACTTCTGCGTCGGCTACTTCAACCTGCGCGGCTGGAAGCACGTGGACACGCTGATCGACGCGTGGCCCGGCGGCGAGGGTGCGCAGTGCCGGCTGCTGGTGGGGATGCAGCCCGCGCCGCGGGAGGAGCTGCGTGCCGCTCTCTCCCTGCGCGGTGAAGACGGCGGGATGGACCAGCAGACGGTGCTCCGCCTTCGCAAGCAGATGGCCGAGCAGTTCCGCGAGCAGCTCACCCTGGGCGCGCCCACGAACGCCGACGAGGCGGCGCTGCGCCGGCTGGCGCGGCAGATCCGCCAGGGCAAGGTACGGGTCAAGCTGTTCCTCCGTTACCCGCTGCACGCCAAGCTGTACCTGCTGCACTGCGCGGATCCCGACAACCCCACTCTTGGGCTGGTGGGGAGCAGCAATCTGACGCTGGCGGGATTGGCCCGGCAGGGCGAACTGAACGTGGACGTGCTGGATCATGACGCCTGCACCAAGCTGCAGGCGTGGTTCGACGACCGCTGGGCCGACCGCTGGTGCCTGGACATCTCGGAGGAGCTGGCGGAGATCATCGAGGCGAGCTGGGCGCGCGAGGCGCTGATCCCGCCATATCACATCTATCTCAAGATCGCCTACCACCTGTCGCGCGAGGCGCGCAGCGGGCTGGCGGAGTTCCGCCTGCCGCGCGAGCTGGAAGAAACGCTCTTCGACTTTCAGAAGGCGGCGGTCAAGATCGCTGCGCACCACCTGCTGAAGCGGCGCGGCGTGCTGATCGGCGACGTGGTGGGGCTCGGCAAGACGCTGATGGCCACCGCGCTCGCGCGCATCTTTCAGGACGACTACTTCCTGGAAACGCTGATCGTCTGCCCGCCGAAGCTGGTGCCGATGTGGGAAGACTACGTTGCGCGCTACCGGCTGCTGGCAAAGATCGTCCCGCTGAGCCGGGTGGAGAGCGAGCTGCCGGAGCTGCGCCGCTACCGGCTGGTGCTGATCGACGAAAGCCACAACCTCCGCAACCGGGAAGGGAAGCGCTTCCGTGTTCTGCAGGAGTACATCTCCCAGAACGAGAGCCGCTGCATCCTGCTCTCCGCCACGCCGTACAACAAGAGCCACCTGGACCTCGGCTCGCAGCTTCGGTTGTTCGTCTCGCCGGAGGAGAACCTGGGGATCCGCCCCGAGCGGCAGTTGGAGGAGATCGGCGAGCTCGAGTTCGTGCGCCGCCACCAGTGCGGAGTGAGCACGCTGCCCGCCTTCGAGAAGAGCGAGCACCCGGACGACTGGCGCGAGCTGATGCGCCGCTACATGGTGCGCCGGACCCGCGGTTTCATCCAGGAGAACTACACCGAGCTGGACCCGGAGCGCGGGCGCCGCTATCTCACGCTCGCGGACGGGAAGCGCTCCTACTTCCCCGTCCGGCGTCCGCTCACCCGCACCTTTGTGGTGGACGCACAGGACCCGGCGGATCCGTACGCCCGGCTGTACTCCGACGCAGTGGTCGGCGCGATCAGCGCGCTCGCCCTGCCGCGCTACGGGCTGGGCAACTACGAGCGCTCCGCTCCCGAGGTCGCGCCGACGGCGGCGGAGGCGAAGGTGCTGGAAGGGCTCGGGCGCGCGGGGAAGCGGCTGATCGGCTTTTCGCGCACCAACCTGTTCAAGCGGCTGGAAAGCGGCGGCCCGGCGTTTCTGCAGTCGCTGGAGCGGCACGCGCTCCGCAACTTCGTCTTTCTGCACGCCATCGACCACGGGCTCGACCTGCCGCTCGGCAGCAAGGGCGCGGATCTGCTCGACATGGTGAGCGGGGAAAGCGACCAGGAGCCGGAGCCACTGTTGGACCAGGGCGCCGACGCTCCCGAGCGGCTCCCCTCTCCCGCTGCGGGGGAGGGGGGTGCATCGGTGGGGGAGGGGAGAACTGCTTCGGAAACGGAGTTCCGCCGCCGCGCCGCCACGCTGTACGACCTGTACCGCGGCCCCTATGTGCGACGCTTTACCTGGCTGCGTCCCTCGCTCTTTTCGGACCCACTGCGGCGCGATCTGCAGGCCGACGCGGACACGATCCTCGGCCTGCTCCGCGGGTTCGGCGCGTGGGAGCCGGCGCGGGATGCCAAGCTCGACGCACTCGTGCGGCTGCTCACCACGGAGCGCTCCGACGAAAAGGTGCTGGTCTTCACCCAGTTCGCCGACACGGTGGACTACCTGACCGAGCAGCTCCGCGCGCGCGGCCTGACCCGTTTCGCGAGCATCACCGGCGACTCGGAACATCCCACGGAGCTGGTCTGGCGCTTCAGCCCGGAAAGCAACGGCAAACGCGACCGGGTGCCGCCCTCGGAAGAGCTGCGCGTGCTGATTGCCACCGACGTGCTCAGCGAGGGGCAGAACCTTCAGGACTGCCACATCGTCGTCAACTACGACCTGCCCTGGGCCATCATCCGGCTGATTCAGCGCGCCGGGCGCGTGGACCGCATCGGCCAGCGCGCCGACACCATCTTCGCCTACTCCTTTCTTCCCGCCGAAGGCGTTGAGCGCATTCTCCGGCTGCGCGGCCGGGTGTCGCAGCGCCTGCGGCAGAACGCAGAGGTGGTGGGCACCGACGAGGTGTTCTTTGAAGACGAGGAGGCAGCGCAGCCGCTGGCCGACCTCTACAACGAGAACGCCGGTGTCCTGGACGGCGATGGCGCCCTGGACGGCGAGGTGGACCTGGCCTCCGCAGCGTACCAGATCTGGAAGAACGCGACGGACGCGGATCCGTCATTGCTGAAAGCGGTTGCCGATCTCCCCGACGTCGTGCTTTCCGCCCGCGCGCACCGCGGCACCGAGGCAGAGCCGGAGGGCGTACTGCTCTACATGCGCACCGCCGACGACAACGACGCGCTCGCCTGGGTGGACCGCGAGGGCAGGACCGTCACGCAGTCGCAGCTCCGCATCCTGCAGATGGCCCGTTGCGAGCCGGACACGCCCGCCCTACCGCACGGTCCCCGCCACCACGACCTGGTGCGGAGCGGCGTGGAGCAGATCGTCGCCGAGACTGCGGCGATCGGCGGGCAGTTGGGCCGCCCCTCGGGCGCTCGCTTCCGCACCTACGAACGCCTGAAGCGCTATGTGGAAGCGGTGCGCGGCACGCTGCTGGAAACGCCGGAGTTGGCCCGCGCCATCGACGACGTATACCGCTACCCGCTGCGCTCCACCGCGACGGACACGCTGAACCGGCAGCTCCGCAGCGGCATCGAGGATGAGCAGCTTGCGGAGCTGGTAATCGCACTGCGCGACGACGACCGCCTCAGCATCGCGGAGGAGGAGGCGCAGACGCGCGAACCGCAGATCATCTGTTCGTTGGGATTGTATGAGCCGGGGAGCTGAGCCGGCGACTGAATCCGGCTGCTTGTCGGAAAGGTAGAATATCAACATATTTCTACCTCACCAATGAAACAGGAGCACATCATGGCGCTGAGCATCAAGAACCCCGAAACCGAACGACTCGCGCGCGAGTTGGCGCGGACCACCGGCGAGAGTGTAACACGGGCGGTGACCGAAGCGCTGCGGGACCGGCTGGTTCGTGAAGCCGGGCACAAGGGTGATCGCGAGCAGATCCTCGCGGAGATCCGCGAAATTCAGGCGCGTGTCGCCGCGTTGCCGGTACTGGACGATCGCACGCCGGACGAGATCATCGGCTACGACGAGAACGGCCTACCCGCCTGACAATGGTGATCGACACGTCGGCGGTGATCGCCATTCTGTTTGCGGAGCCGCTCGTGCATCGGTTGGAAAGCGCTGTGCTCGATGCGGCGCGTGCCGCGCTCTCGGCGGCCTCACTGGTGGAAGCCGGGATCGTGGCACAGGGCCGTCGCGGAGATGTAGGCGAGCGCGAGCTCGATCTGTTGTTGCGCCGGCTGCGTGTGGAGACCGTTCCGCTCACCGCCGATCATGCCGAAACCGCCCGCGATGCCTTCCGCCGCTTCGGCAAGGGGCGCCACCCAGCGGGGCTCAACTTCGGCGACTGCTTCTCCTACGCGCTCGCCCGCGCCCTCGGCGAGCCGCTGCTGTTCGTGGGCGACGAATTCGCGCGGACGGACATCGCGGTGGCCGTTTACTAAGAATTACGGGCGAATGAATTCGCTGCAACGGAAACAGCGAGTCGCCCTGCGGCGACTCCCGGGCCGCCCAGTCCGCGTAGGCGGACTTGCTTTTGTGGTTGCCGCGACTTTAGTCGCCCACCCCCGGAACCCCGATGCGCGCTCCGTATACCCAACTGTATCTCCACCTGGTGTGGTCGACGTGGGATCGGCTCCCGCTGCTCGTCCCGGAAGCGCAGTCCACCGCCTACGACAGCTTCCGCGCGGAGTGTGAGCAAATGGGCGCCGAGGCACTGGCGATTGGCGGCATGCCCGATCACGTCCACCTGCTGGTCCACTTCCCCACCACGATTTCCGTTGCCGGGCTGGTGAAGCAGGTCAAGGGTGCATCGTCGCGGCTGCTCTTGCTCCGCTTGGCCGACGTCGGCCAACACTTCAAGTGGCAGGGCGGCTACGGCGCGTTCACCGTTTCCCGTTCGCACGTTGCGCGGGTGCGCGCCTACATTGCCGATCAGGAGCGGCACCACGCCGGCGGAACACTGCAACCCGCGCTGGAGCGGTCGGAAGAAGAGGACGACACGGGCGAATGAATTCGCTGCAACAGCAACAACAAGTCCGCCTTCGCGGACTGGGTGCCGCCGGAGTCGCCGTAGGGCGACTTGGTTTGGGCGTTGCCGCGGCTTCAGCCGCCGGTGTTCGTTTGCCGACTGCTCCACCCGCTGATCCCGAAAACCCAACGCCATGACCATCGACACCGCGCGCACCCGCCGACACCTGCAGGACTTCACCTTTCGTGATCTGTTCATCGAAGAGATGGGGTGGGATTCAGCGCCGCGCCAGCCACTTCGCCTCTCAGTGGATGGCGAGGACTTTGAACTGCGCCCCGTGGCGGAGAAGCGCGGCATGGTGGTGCTGCTCTGGAAGGCGCCGGCGGGCCAGACGCTGCTTCCGGGCCGCGGCACCCGCCTCAAACTCTATAACTCTATCGCGAAACCGCCAAGATCTACTTCGAGCACATCCTGAGCTTCATCGACGCCGACCACACCACGCAGGAATGGACGTGGGTCCGGCGCGAGACGGGAAAACCGCTGGCACCGCGCGTTGCGCACTGGCGGAAGGTGCAGGCGAACGACGCGCTCATTCAGAAGCTGGATGCGCTGGCCTTCAGCATCGAACAGGAAGAGGAGCTGACGCTGGTGGACGTGACCAGCGGGGCGAAAAAGGCGTTCGACGTGGAGCGGGTCACGAAGCGCTTCTACGATCGCTTCGAAAGTGAGCACACCGCTTTTCTGAATTTCGTGCAGGGGATTGCCGTGCAGGGCGACCGCGAGTCGTATGCGTCGCTGATGCTGAACCGGCTGATGTTCGTCTACTTCATCCAGAAGAAGGGCTTTCTGGATGGGGACCGGAACTACCTGCGCAACCGCCTGCAGCGGCTCCGGGCGCAGCAGGGGGACGGCCGCTTTCAACCGTTCTATCGCAGCTTTCTGCTGCACCTGTTCCACGCCGGGCTGGGCACGTCCGAGCACTCGCCGGAAACGCGGGCGCTGCTGGGGCGGGTGCCATACCTGAACGGGCGGCCTCTTCGACGTGCACCAGCTGGAGCGGATCTACGGCGACGAGATCCAGATTCCCGATGAAGCATTCCAAAACATCTTCGACTTCTTCGACGGCTACCAGTGGCACCTGGACGAGCGCCCCCTGCGCGACGACCGGAAAATCAACCCTGACGTGCTCGGCTACATTTTCGAGAAGTACATCAACCAGAAGCAGATGGGGGCATACTACACCAAGGAGGACATCACCGGGTACATCGGCAACAATACCGTTCTCCCCTTCCTCTTCGACGCCGACAAGCGGCGCTGCGAAGAAGCGTTCCGCCCGGAGGGAGCACTGTGGGGACTCCTGCGGGACGATCCGGACCGCTACCTCTATCCGGCCGTTCGCAAGGGTGCGATCGACAAGCAGGGGGCGGTGATCCCGCTGCCGGCGGAAATCGAGGCAGGGGTGAGCGACGTGGCGGCGCGCGGCGGCTGGAACCGCCGCGCGGACGAACCTTACGCGCTTCCCACCGAAACATGGCGCGAGCACATCGCCCGCCGCACCCGCTGCCTGGAGCTGCGCGAGCGGCTGCGCCGCGGCGAGGTACACGAGATCAATGATCTGATCACGTACAACCTCGACATCCGCCAGTTCGCGGAGGAGTTTATCTTCAACTCGGAGGGCCCGGAGCTGCTACGCGCCTTCTGGTACGCGCTGGCGGGACGGGTGCCGCGGCAGAGCAACGAGAAGCCGGAGCACGGCGTCACCGTGCTGGACCCCACCTGCGGATCGGGCGCCTTTTTCTTTGCGGCGCTGAACATCCTGCAGCCGCTCTACGATGCGTGCCTAGAGCGGATGCACGGGTGGGTGGACGAGCTGGAGAACGCCGCGCAGCCGCCGCACCCGGAGAAGTTCCGCGATTTCCGTG
>JBBSMO010000025.1:0-11802 GCA_038233155.1 Longimicrobiales bacterium | reverse complement strand
GTTGGCGACTGTTTTTCGCTTCGCTGCAGATCTCCCCGGCTCCCGCGGGGGAGGTGGGAAGGGAGCGGGGATTCTTGGCAGGGAGAGAAACGGTATCGCCTGCCGCCGAGACCCCCCTTCCCCGGCCCTTCCCCCGCAAGGGGGGAAGGGAGGACGGCAAAGGGGCGCGGTAATTCCCGCTCGCCCGCAGCCGGGGGACGGTCTTTCGAACGTTGTGCTGCCCCTCTCCCAGAATTGGGAGAGGGGGTGCCGAGCTTGCGAGGCGGGGGTGAGGGCCCAGGGTGGTACCGCACGCTCTGACGCCGTCTTGGCGAACTGGAAGGTCCGGCAGAGCCGGGGGGCACCAGTCCGCGAAGGCGGACTTCGTGCGGTCCAGCCGCGACTTCAGTCTTTGGACTGGCTGATCTGGCATCCATGAAGCTGCATGTGTCCGGCGACATCGCCGTTCCCGGGGACAAGTCGATCAGCCACCGCGCGCTAATGCTCGCGGCGGCGGCAGAAGGTACCAGCCGCCTGTCGGGGGTTCTGGCGGGCGCCGACTGCGCCAGCACGGCGGCGGTATTGCGATCGCTTGGGTGTGCGGTGCCACCGCTGGCGCCAGATGGCAACGAGATCCTCATCACCAGCCGCGGGCTGGCCGGGTGGTCTGCACCCGCGGCGCCGCTCGACTGCGGCCACAGCGGCACCACCGCCCGGCTGATGCTCGGGCTGCTCGCCGGGCGGCCGCTTTGCGCCACCCTCACGGGCGACGCGTCGCTGCGCAGCCGCCCAATGCGCCGCGTTACGGAGCCTCTCGAGCGCGGCGGCGCCCGCTTCACCGGCGACCAACCGGACCGCCTTCCGCTTGAGATCTGCGGGGGGCCGCTGGCGCCTCTCTCGCACCGCGCCAGCCGCGCGAGTGCGCAGGTCAAGAGTGCGGTGCTGCTCGCGGGCCTTTCCGCAGGGGTGCCCGCCATGGCCTGGGAGCCGTTCCAGTCGCGGGATCACACCGAGCGGATGCTGGCGGCGATGGGCCAACAGGTTGAAAGCCGCGGCGCGGCGGGCGGGTGGGAGGTGAGACTGCAGCCGCAGCCGCTCGTGCCGCTGGACACCCGCGTTCCCGGCGACTTCTCCTCGGCTGCTTTTCTGCTGGCGCTCGCGACACTCGCGGACAGCGGCGAGCTGCGGATTCGCGGGGTCGGCATCAACCCCACCCGGACGGGCTTCCTATCCGCTCTGCTGGCCATGGGCGGAACCGTGCGCATTTCTAGTGAACGGTTCGAGGGCGGCGAGCCGGTCGCTGACCTCGAGGTCGCATCCGCGTCATTGCGCGGGGTCGAGATCGGCGCCGCGCAGGTCCCCGCGCTGATCGACGAGCTGCCGCTGCTCGCGGTACTCGCCGCGCGGGCAGAGGGCGAGACGCGCATCACAGGCGCCGCGGAGCTGCGGGTCAAGGAAAGCGACCGCATCGCCACCATCGTCGGCAATCTGGTTGCGGTGGGCGCCGAGGCAGCGGAGCTGCCGGACGGCTTCGTCATCAGCGGCCACGCGGGCCCGCTGCGGGGGCGGGTGATCACGCATGGCGACCACCGCATCGCAATGGCCTTCGGGGTCCTCGCCAAGCTGCCCCGCAACCGCATCAGCATTGACGACCGGAACTGTGCCGCGGTTAGCTTCCCCGGCTTCTGGAACCTGCTAGACGAGATCTGCGTGCCTTCACCTCCCGTCCCGCCCGAATCTTTCTCCTCCCCGTCGCGCGCTCCCGGCGCCCGCGGGGCGGGGCTGCTTATCGCCATTGACGGCCCGGCCGGGTCGGGCACGAGTTCGACTGCCAAGGCGGTCGCGGCCGAGCTCGGCTACCGGCACCTCGATTCAGGCGCGCTGTACCGCGGCCTCACCTTCGCGGCGCTCGAGGCGGGGATCCCGCCGGAGCACTGGCCGCAGCTCACAGCCAACGAGCTCGACGGCTTCAAGGTCAGTCTCCGCCCCTCGCCCGGCGGTTTCCAGGTGTTCGCGGGCGACGTTGCACCGGGCGAACGGCTGCGTACCGCGCGGGTCAATGCCCATGTTTCGGCGATGGCGATGGTTCCCGCAGTTCGCAGTTGGCTGCTCGGCGCGCTCCGAGAAGCGGGAGCCCGCGGCGGCTTGGTCGCCGACGGCCGCGACATCGGCACCGTGGTCTTCCCGGACGCAGATCTCAAGGTGTTCCTGGTCTGCGCACCGGAAGAGCGCGCCGCGCGCCGGCTCCGCGAGCGCGGCGAGGCCGCAGAGCAGGACGCAGAGATCCGCGCCGAGCGGGACCGCCTGCTCGCGCGCGACGCGGTAGACTCTGCCCGCGAGGCGGCCCCGCTGCTCCGCGCCGCGGACGCGGTCCAGCTCGATACCACCGGCCTGGCCTTCGACAAACAGGTTGCAGCGGTCGTGCGTCTCGCGCGAGGGCGGGTGCGGGGTTGACGCCGTATTGACACCCGCCTATTTTCCCGTGCTGCGCTGGAGTCTAGTCTCCAGCACTTTCTTTCACCCCATCCCGTCGCCGGTACGCGGCTCGCGCCGCTCTTCCGCCGCCGGTGAAGAAACAATCTGACGCATGCCCGAAACAACTGCTCCCGAAGCCACCGCCGCCGAGCCGGTGATCCCCGACTTTTCCGCCCCAGACGATGCCGGCGGCATAGCCGTAGCTACCGCGCCAGCCGCCGATCTGACGGACCAGCAGATTGCCGAGCGCGCCCGGGCGGTCAACATCCGCGCGGACCTGTTCGACGAGGACGAGTACTCGGCGGAAGAGTACGAGGTACTCCTCGAGATGTACGAGGATACCCTCACCAACATCGAGGAAGGCGAAATCATCATCGCCAAGGTCCTGCGCATCACGGACAAGGCGGTGATCTTGGATGTTGGCTTCAAGAGCGAGGGCACCGTTGCGCGCGACGAGTTCAAGGAGCCGGAGCTGCTGCAGATAGGTGAAGAGGTCGAGGTCTTTCTCGAGCACCTCGAGGACAACGAGGGCCTCGTCGTGCTCTCGAAGAAGAAGGCCGATTTCCTTCGCGTGTGGGAAAAGATTCGCGTTGCGCACGAGGATGGCACCGCCGTGCCGGGCATGCTCACCCGCAAGATCAAGGGTGGCGTCACCGTCGACATCATGGGCGTCGATGCCTTCTTGCCCGGTTCGCAGATCGCGCTGCGACGCGTTCCGAACATCGAAGACCTGATCGGCGAAACCTACGAGTTCAAGATCATCAAGCTCAACAAGCGCCGCCGTAACATAGTGGTGTCCCGCCGCGTGCTGCTCGAGGCGGAGCGCGAAATCAAGCGCGAGGAGCTGAAGAAGGAGCTCGAGGTCGGCCAGGTCCGGCTAGGTATCGTCAAGAATATCACCGACTTCGGAGCCTTCATCGACCTCGGCGGCATGGACGGGCTGCTCCACATCACCGACATGAGTTGGGGCCGCGTCGGCCACCCGAGCGAGGTGGTCAACATCAGCGACGAGATGGAGGTGCAGGTCCTCGACATCGATTGGGAGCGGCAGCGCCTCTCGCTGGGGCTGAAGCAGTTGCTGCCCTACCCGTGGAAGGATGTCGACAAAAAGTACCCCGTTGGTTCCCGTGTGCGGGGCCGGGTGGTCTCCATCACCAACTACGGCGCCTTTGTCGAGCTCGAAAAGGGTGTCGAGGGGCTGGTCCACATCTCCGAGATGAGCTGGACGCGCAATATCCGCCACCCGTCCAAGCTGGTGGCATTGGGCGATGAGGTCGAGGCGGTGGTGCTCAAGGTAGATCCCAACGAGGAGAAGATCTCGCTCGGGATGAAGCAGACCGAGGAAGATCCGTGGCACGCGCTCCCGGTCAAGTACCCGGTCGGCACGCGTCTGTCGGGTACCGTCCGCAACCTGACGTCCTTCGGCGCATTCGTCGAAATCGAGCCAGGGATTGACGGCCTGGTTCATATCTCGGACATGAGCTGGACCAAGCGGATCCAGCACCCGTCCGAGGTCGTGCATAAGGCGGATGAAGTGGAGGTTGTAATCCTCAGCGTGGATGCGGAGAACAAGCGCATTTCGCTCGGCCTCAAGCAGACGCAGGACGACCCGTGGGAGGAATTGGCCGCCCAGTTCATGCCCGGTCTCGAAGTGTCTGGCCAGATCACGAGGCTTCAGGAGAAGGGGGTTGCGGTCGATCTGGGCAATGATGTCGAAGGCTTCGTGCCGCTTTCGCAGCTCGGTGTCACCGGCCTGCAGAACCCCGAGGATGTGTTCGCTGAAGGCGATGACCTCGACATGCAGGTCACCGAGGTAGACCCGGAGAACCGCCGCATCGTCTTGGACGTGCTCAACATCCCGAAGCTGCAAGGCGCCGAACCGCAGCTCCCGCCGCGCCCGCCGGTTGCCGAAGCGGAAGCCAGTGGTACGGAAGACGGGAGTACGGAAGACGCTGTCGAGGCAGATACAGGGGCCGGGCCGACAGCCGAAGTTGAGGCCGAGGCCGTAACTCCCGACGCCGCGCCGGAGGAGACCGTCGAGGCACCCGCAGCTCCAGAAGCAAGCGCGGAGCCTCAATCCAGTGTGCAACCGGGCGCCGAGGCGCCGGAGGCCAAAGTGCCGGGAGCGGACGCTGCTGCAGAAGGCGAGAAGACCGCAACGGCGGGTGCAGAGGCGGAGCCGCCGGTAGACGATGCGGATGCGGATGCGGATGCGGAGGAGCCAGTCGCTGAGGCGGCTGAGGAACAATCCACCGCATCGGCGGACGAAGAACCTGCCGCGACGGCTGAAGAAGACGAGAAGAACGAAGAAGAGGAGCCGCAGGGCTGATCCTTACGGCGGGCTCCATTGCACACAACGGGGTGTGAGGTCTCACGGCTTCACACCCCGTTTTGCTGCGCGTCTTTGCCGTTCTCCCTTCCCCCCTTGCCGGGAAAGGGCCGGGGAAGGGGGGTCTGGAAGGGCCGGGGAAGCGGGGTCGCCGGGGATGAGCCTGCCCCGAACCAGATCCGGGCGGGCGCTAGGCGGGCTGGGGGGCGCACACCGGGCGCCTGGTGGCCCGGCCGCAGGGTTCACCCGCTGTCGGCAGCGCCTGCTCTCGTGCCCCTCACGCACCGCAGACGATACATACCGGCGGCAGCGGGCTGCCGTTTTTCGCCATCCACTTGATGTAGTGCGGGGTGTAGAGCCGCACCTGGCCAAGACCCGGGAAGACCTCGACGCGGTACATCTCTTCCGGCCTGTAGAGATCGAGGAGTGTCGCCCCGCCCGTGAGCCGCATGTCGTCCAGATAAATGCCGAACTGCATGGGGCGCCCCCGCACGATCATGCAGTCGGCACCAGCGCCACGGGCACCGGGGCAGGGGAAGGGGCGTAGCTGGTGGCGGTCCTCGAGGAAATCACGAATGGTCGGCGCGGTGCTGGTCGCGAGCTGCGTCTGGTCGCTCGCGAAAGTCGCGAAGCCGGAAGCTTTGCGGCGCGTTTCAAAGCGCCTGCCGAGCACTTCGACCCGCTCGAGGACGATGGGTTGCGGCACCATCCGCACGATCAGGAGCTTTCCGGCGCCTACCTCAGAGGTTTCCGTGAGATCCGAGTAGCCAAGCCGCTTGGTCGTGAAGGAATGAACCCCCGCCGGCAGAGCCGGGAAGGTGAAGCGGCCAGCGGAATCGGTCACCGCCCGGAGGCGCAACTCATCAATCGATACGATTGCTCCAACGACCGGTTGATCGGTGGCGTGGTCGAGCACGATACCGGGAAGTGGAGCGGAGGCCGCCGGATCAGCGCGTTGGGCAGCGAGCGGGACCGGCACGAGCAGGAGCAGGGCGAAGCAGCGGGAAAGGCGCATGTCGGGCTCCAGGCGGGGGAGGAGGCTGTCTGATATTTACTGTTGAACCAGATTCGCAGCAAGCCCCCCCGTTCGCGACTCTCGCCGGTCGCCGCCGCCGGACGCACGATGCCCCGCTAGTAGCCTGTGCGGCGGGATTCACTGTCGGTGCCCGTGCAGAGCCGGGCCGGAACCCTTATCTTGCGGCGCTCGCGACATCAGACGCTGACATGGCCTGATATCCACGGACTTTTGCGACGGCGGCGGCATACATGACGATGCAGGCGAAGCTGGACCGGCTGGAACAACTACGCATCGAGTCGGAAGCCGGGGGCGGCGAAAAGCGGATCAAGGGGCAGCACGAGCGCGGCAAGCTCACCGCGCGCGAGCGGCTGGATCTGCTGCTGGACCCCGGTTCATTCGTCGAACTCGACCGGTTCGTTACCCATCGCGCCAGTGCCTTCGGCATCGGCGAAGAAAAGTACCTAGGTGATGGGGTGGTAACGGGATACGGCACCATCTTGGGGCGTACCGTCTATACCTTTTCGCAAGATTTCACCGTCTTCGGCGGCTCTCTCTCGGAAGCGCACGCGGAGAAGATCGTCAAGATCATGGACCTCGCGCTGCGTAACGGGGCTCCTGTGATCGGGCTGAACGACTCCGGCGGCGCACGCATCCAGGAGGGCGTCGCCTCGTTGGGCGGGTACGCCGAGATCTTCCTGCGCAACACCCTCGCCTCCGGTGTGGTGCCGCAGATCAGCGCCATTCTGGGCCCCTGCGCGGGCGGGGCAGTGTACAGCCCGGCAATCACCGACTTCATCTACATGGTGCAGGGAACGAGCTACATGTTCGTGACCGGCCCCAACGTGGTGAAAACGGTTACCCACGAGGATGTCACCATGGAGGAGCTCGGTGGTGCTGCTACTCACGCGGCGAAGTCGGGGGTGGCTCACTTCGCCTGCCGCTCGGAAGCAGAGTGCATCAACCGCATCCGCGGCCTGATGCGTTTCATCCCGCAGAACAACGCCGAGGACCCGCCCTTCCTCGCTACAGACGACCTGCCGGACCGCGCGGATGAAGAGCTCCTGACACTCGTCCCCGATCATCCCAACAAGCCGTACGACATGCACGATGTGCTGCGGCGCGTTGTAGACAACGGCGAGTTCTACGAGGTTCACGCGGACTACGCTGGCAACATCCTCTGCGGTTTCGCGCACGCCGGCGGCCACTCGGTAGGGATTGTCGCCAACCAGCCGGCGGTGCTGGCGGGCGTTCTCGACATAGACGCCTCGCTCAAAGGTGCGCGTTTCGTCCGCTTTTGTGACTGCTTCAATATTCCGCTCCTCACCTTCGAGGATGTGCCCGGCTTCCTTCCCGGCGTGGCGCAGGAGCATGGCGGCATCATCAAGCACGGCGCCAAGCTGCTCTACGCCTTCTGCGAAGCGACGGTGCCCAAGATCACCATCATCACCCGCAAGGCCTACGGCGGCGCCTACGACGTGATGAGCTCGAAGCACATTCGCGGCGACATCAACTACGCCTGGCCGACGGCGGAGATCGCCGTGATGGGCGCCAAAGGTGCGGTCGAGATCCTCTTCCGCCGCGAGATCTCCGCTGCTGAAGACGGCGCGGCGGCCGCGGCAGCGCGCGAAGCCGAATACGCCGAGCGCTTCGCCAACCCGTACGTCGCGGCTTCGCGCGGCTACGTGGACGACGTGATAGACCCGCGCGAAACGCGCGCCCGGGTGATCAGCGCGCTCGGCATGCTGCGCAGCAAGCGCGACTCGAACCCGCCGAAGAAGCATGGGAACATCCCCCTCTAGGTGCCCCTTAGGGACTGAGCCCGCGAAGCAGGGCGAAACACCCGCCAAAAAAGCACGGGAACATCCCGCTGTAGGTGCGGCTTATGCACTGAGTTCGCGAAGCCGGGCGAAACACTCCGCCAAGGAAGCCGGGAAGACTCGGCTGTGCGGCCAAGGGAGGGACGAGCGCCGGACGGCAAGGGCGCCGATCAGGCTTTTCTTCTGCCACAGATCCGCGACTGTTGCGGCGGGCAAGCGGTTGCGCCAGCCTCGGCAACCGCCCGATAGCGGCCGCCGGAGCAGGCGTTTGTGGAAAGCGTGTGGAGAACTCCGCAGGCGCTTGAGGTATGATGTTGTATCTGTCGTTACAGTAGCGGGGTACTGCTTCGAAGCTCAAGCGCTTTCTAGAGGCCCTACGCGCAGTTGGGAACACTCTTTTCCACCGTCTTCTTGGGCGCGGCGGGTGCTTCACATGGCGTGTGCCGGCGTTGGCTCGGCCGCCGCACGCTCTGCCCGGGGAAGCGCTACTCAAAAAAGATGCTGTGACCCGCTTCGGCCTGATTCTGCGCTTAGTTGGTCCCCTCCCCGCCGTTCCCCCGAAGCGCGAGCACAGCTCACTTTGGTAATCGGCATGACCGGTTGCCGCTCAGAATCGTGACCCGACCAACACCGGAGTATGGGTGGTGAAACTGAACTCCTTCAATCCAACGTCTGTCGTATGAATCTCACGGTGAACCTGCAGAAAAGGCTGTACGTAGCGGGCGATGCGTATGGTGAGACCCGCGCCCGCCTCCAGTGTGCCGGCGAACCCGTCCGAATCCTCTCCCGCCCGTGACACGTGGTGACCGCCCACTCCTACGAGGAGGTAGGGCAAAGCCGGCAAGGATTGACCGCGGAGGATAAGGTTTAGCGATGCGCCGTTGATCAGCAGGTCGGACGTCTCGATGTCACCGCTCAAGCCCAGCCCCGATTTCCCTCGCAGCCGCGCCGTTTCCGCCGCAAGCTCGACCCGGAAGGGACCGCCCAGCGGAGTGCTTACAGATACGAGCGCAAATGGTCCCGCATCCCGGAGATCGGCCGCCCCGCCCGCGGGGGCTGTGATCCCCCCCGCAACTGCGAACTCGAGTTCCTGGCTTGCGACGGGAGCTATTACTAGGCACGGCGAAATCGTCAGCGCCATCATGAACAGGAAGGGCAAGCCCTCCCTTCCTGATCGGTGAACGCCGTTCAGCCGACTGGCGGCCTGAAATAATGGCATCATCTAGCCAATTGACCGGTGATCCACGTAGGTTAGCCGCAATTGATCTGGGTGGGATCGCTACAGCCGCCAGGCGGTAGCCGAATCGAGATCTTCCCCTCCTGGACCGACGTTCCGTATGGATCTGGCTCACTCACCGTCGCCATAAAATCACGAGGAGCCGTCGCAGATCATCGAAATAATCCCCCAAGGGGCGTGTGGCGCCGGTTGCGAGGCAAACGTAAGGTAAGATCGCTCCTCCCCAACGGTCAAAGTCCCTCTTCACTTTCGGATCCGCGCGGTATCGCTTGCGCTCCCCCCCGCCGACGGCCGGAGCAACCGAAGCTACCGTTCGGGCTGCGCGCTCACGGTAGCCATGCTTGTCGCTGGGCGCCGCTGCTCCGTGTGCGCCGCCTGCCGCGAAGCGGGCTCTCCCGAGCAGTGAGCCCTTCCGCTGCGACATCGGCTCCGGCATGCTTGCGAGCAAAAACCACCTGCTTTCCCACCCCAGTTGCTGGATCTGGCGGCATGATTTACCTTGGTGTAAACCATAGGAGTTGCTTCATGCGCACCGCGAAATTGAGCAGCAAGTCCCAGATCGTGATACCGGTCGCAGTTCGAAGGGAGCTCGGCCTCGAACCGGGTGATCATCTGGAAGTCGAGGTACAGGGGGACAGTATCGTTCTGCGAAAGCAGATAGGATCTTGGGTGGAACGATTGGATCGTTTCTCGGGCAAAATGTGGCGCGGGTACGCGGATGAAGTTCGGCGCGAGCGAAGCCAGTGGGATCGCCGCGTATGAAGCAGCCGCCACCGGGAGCTGTCGAGGACAGCGCCCTCGTGCTGCTCGACACGCCGGCCTTCATCTATTTTTTCGAGCGCCACGCACGCTACCGTGCGGCGGCGTTGCAGTGGTTCGAGCGCATTGCGTCGGGAGGACTTGCAGCGTGCGCCTCGGTGCTCATGCTCGCCGAACTGCTCGTTCCGCACTACCGCGCCGGTGATGCTTCCGCTGCCCGTGAGCTTGCCGAAACCGTGCGGTTTCTCGCGGGCTTGGAGGTTTTCCCCGTGTCGGCACGGGTGGCGGAGGGCGCAGCACGCTTACGCGCCCAGTACAATCTGCATACTCCGGATGCGATCCACGCAGCGACTGCGCTCGCGGCGGGCGCTGCGTGGATCGTGACCAACGACCGGCGCCTCCGCCGCATCGAACCGGAAGGGGTCAAGGTGTGGCTCTTCGACGATCACGTACAGCAGGAGTGACGGCCGTTGTTCTCCAAAATCCTGATCGCTAACCGGGGCGAGATCGCGCTTCGGGTGGTGCGGGCGGCGCACGAACTCGGCATCCGCGCCGTTGCCGTGTTCTCCGAGGCGGACCGCCTCGCGCCGCACGTACTCGCCGCAGACGAGGCGGTCTGGGTTGGCCCGGCGCCCTCGGCGGAAAGCTACCTGCGCGGCGACAGGTTGATCGATGCGGCTCTGCGAACCGGCGCAGAGGCGATTCACCCCGGGTACGGTTTTCTTTCTGAGCGCGCGCCGTTTATCCGGCAGGTGACCGAGGCCGGACTGGCGTTCATCGGTCCTTCGGCAGATGCGGTCGAGGGGATGGGCGACAAGACCGCGGCGCGCGCCCGGGCGGTCGCGGCTGGGGTGCCCGTAGTACCCGGCTCGGAGGGCGCGCTCGCGAATCCGGAAGCGGCGCGGGCGGCGGCGGCGGAGATCGGCTATCCTGTGCTGCTCAAAGCAGCGGCAGGCGGCGGTGGCAAAGGGATGCGCATCGTCCGGTCCGAAGCCGAGATCGAGAGAGCCTTCATCGCGGCCGGGAACGAGGCGCGTGCGTCGTTCGGCGATGACAGCGTATATGCCGAGAAGTTGCTCGAGCGCCCGCGGCACATCGAGATTCAGGTGCTGGGAGATACGCAGGGTACCGTTCTGCACCTCGGCGAGCGCGAGTGCTCGATCCAGCGGCGGCATCAAAAGCTGGTCGAGGAAGCGCCCTCGCCGGTGCTGACCCCTGCGCAGCGTGCCGCTATGGGGGAAACAGCCACGGCGGCGGCGCGTGCGGTCGATTACGTAGGAGCCGGCACCGTCGAGTTCCTCTTTCAGGATGGCGACTGGTTCTTTCTCGAGATGAACACGCGTATCCAGGTCGAGCACCCGGTCACGGAGCTGGTGACCGGCCTCGACCTGGTCCAGTGGCAGATCCGCATTGCGGCGGGCGAACCGCTGAATCTATCACAAGATCAGATCGAGATGCGCGGGCACGCCATCGAGTGCCGCATCACCTCGGAAGATCCGTTCAACGGCTTCCTGCCCTCTACCGGCCGAATCGAGATGCTGGATGTGCCCGCCGGGCCGGGAGTGCGCTGGGACAGCGGCGTGCGGGCTGGCTCCGAAGTCGGGCTCGCCTATGACCCGATGCTCGCTAAGCTGATCACCTACGCCCCGACGCGCGCCGCGGCCATAGACCGGATGGCCCGCGCCCTCAACGAGTTACGCGTGGTGGGCGTCGAAACCAGCGCGCCCTTTCATTCGCGGGTGATGCAGGAGCCGGACTTCCGGGCAGGGCGGCTCGACATCCGCTACTTGGAGCAACACGAGGAAACGCTGCTCGCCCCGCCCGGAGACGAGCAGGTGATCCGCGCGGCCGCGGTAGCCGCTGCGCTGCTAGAAAAAAAATCATCGAAAAAGATCGAGCTCCAACCTGCCGCGGCCGGGGCGGGATCCGGCACGAGCCGCTGGCGCACCGGTCTGGGTTGGCGGCGCTGATGAAGCCAGGTCCGCGGCGGCCGCGTCGCCAGCAACCGCCGGTGCGGGAA
This sequence comes from Longimicrobiales bacterium, assembly GCA_038233155.1. Taxonomy (GTDB): domain Bacteria; phylum Gemmatimonadota; class Gemmatimonadetes; order Longimicrobiales; family Longimicrobiaceae; genus JBBSMO01. Next base: position 168 of record JBBSMO010000025.1, on the reverse strand, counting down.
ACGGTGCGGATCGAATCCGTTGCTGCTGGCGGCGCGGGGGTCGGCCGGCTTGCGGACGGCCGCGCGGTCTTCGTTCACCGCACTGCGCCGGGGGAAGAGGTCCGCATCGAAACCGTCGAGCAGAAGAAGAGCTTCGCGCGCGGCAGGGTGCTCGAGGTGATCGAGCCC
>JBBSMO010000024.1:0-12361 GCA_038233155.1 Longimicrobiales bacterium | reverse complement strand
TGGGACAGCCCGAGGTGCGGGTCGAGATCGACCGCGAGCGGGCCGCGTCGTACGGGATCGACGCCCGCCGCGTGGCCGAAGCGGTCGAGCACTCCATGCGCGGCGCGGTCGCCACCGAGTTCGTCGACTTCGATCGCAAGGTCCCGGTCGTGGTCCGCCTCCCCGAACGCGAGCGCCGCGACGTGCGCACCCTGGAAACGCTCCGGGTGGACGGCATCCCCCTGCGCGAGCTGGTCACCCCACGCGTCGGGACCGGCCCCACCGAAATCCGCCGCCTGCAGCAGAGCCCGGTGGTTCCCGTGTACGCGGACGTGGCGGCCGGGGGCCTGCCCGCCGCGCTCCGTGAGGTGCAGACCGCGCTCCGCCGGCTCCCACCCCCTGCCGGCATCCGCGTGGACGTGGGCGGGGAAAACGAGGAGATGCGCCGCTCCTTCCGCGATCTGGGCTTCGCGTTCGGCGTGGCGCTGCTCCTGGTCTACATGATCCTGGCCGCGCAGTTCGAATCGCTGGTCCACCCGTTCACCATCCTGCTCAGCGTGCCGCTCGCCCTGATCGGCGCGGTGGCGGCGCTGGCGCTCGTCGGCGGCGGGCTCAACACCATGAGCCTGATCGGAATCGTGATCCTGATCGGCATCGCGGTCAACGACGCCATCGTCAAGGTAGACACCATCAACCAGCTGCGGCGCGAGGGGTTGCCGCTCCGCCCCGCGATTCTGGAGGCGGGCCGCATCCGCCTCCGCCCCATCCTGATGACCACCGCCACCACCGTGCTGGGGCTGCTTCCGATGGCGCTCGGGATCGGCTCCGGGGCGGACCTGCGGGCACCGCTGGCCGTGGCGGTGATCGGGGGTCTAATCGTGGCGACGCTGCTCACGCTTCTCGTGATCCCGGTGGCGTACGACCTGGTGGAGCAAGCGCGAAGGCGCGTGGGCGGATGGACGCGGGGAGGAGATCCGGTCGCGTTGGACGCTCCGGAAGCACGGGCCGCGGTTCCGGGCGATTGAACACCCGAGGAGGACGAAATGGCGCTGTGTCTTGTATACCTGCCGGATCCCATTGCTCAGGCACGGCTGCGCGAAGCCCTCCAGCTGGAACGCGCCTGGGACTGCGCCGAGCATACGGTGCGCTACGCCGAGAGCTGGGCGGAGATGCACGAGCTCGCCGCTGCATACGCGCCGCGGCTCGCCATCTTCGATCCGTACGCCCGCGGAGAGCTCGACACGGAGTCGTGCGCCGCATTCCACGCCAGGTTCGGTACCGTCGTTCTGTTCGCGTACGGGGAGTTCCAGGGGACCCCCGCGAACGACCCCTTCCGTTTGGCCCAGCCGGGGCTCGGCGTCCGGGGGGTTGCGACCAAAGGGGTAGACGACGGTCGGTTGGATTTGCGCCTCCGCCTCACCGAAGCGCTGTCGTACGGGGTCGCGGTGGAGGTGCTCGATGCGCTCCGTGATCTGCTCGCTCCCGAGTTCGTTCCGCTGGTTCGCTATCTGCTTGCCGAGGCGGAGTTCCCGGTGACCCCTGCAATGCTCGCCCGGACTCGCTTCTGCCACCCCAAGACGCTGCGCGAGCGCCTCAAGGCCGCCGGCCTTCCGCCGACCCAACATCTGATCACCTGGACCCGGCTATTCCGTGCCGCGTCGATGTTCGGGGGCGGGCGCTCGGTCGAGAATGTGACGTTTGTCCTCGGGTTTCCGTCCCGGTCGGCCTTCTGCAATCAGTTGCGGCGGTACGCGGGGGTGAGCCCGACGGAGCTGATGGAGAGGGGCGGGCTGGAGTTTCTCCTGGCGGGGTTTCGCGGGCGGCATGCGGCTGGGTGCTGGGACGCGAACCCCGATCAATAGGGAGGCATGGGGCGCAAATCCGCGCCAACTGCAGCCCGCGCGCAAAAAGTCGTTCGCCAGAGTGACAGTAACGTTCGCGAGGGTGATGATGTCCCGCTGATCTCCCACTATATTCAAATCACAGGTGCGGAGTAGTGATCCCCGGGCGGGACCTCACGCGCTTGGTTCCTAACCCCTTTCAGTGGAGGTGTCCAATGGCACGTCTGATCCGCTTTACTTCGGGCTGTCTCTTCGGCGGTGCGCTCCTGTTCTCGGGATCCACTCTGGTTGCGAAACCGGCGGTGGCTCAAAGTGTTGAACCCATTGTTCTCGTCTGCACGGACACAGCCTGCTGCACCGTTAACAGCGACACCGGTGCGATCGTCGACTGCAAACGAATTAGGTAGGAATTAGAAAGCTGCCCTGCTGTGTACTCGTGAACGAAAGAAGCTGACAACAAGTTTCGAAAAGCCATGGTCCCGCCCGGGGCGGCTTCGGACGTTTACTCATTTCGGTGACCGCGATATACTGATGGAATCGCAGTCGAACTTTTTGCGTCCGAATGGTCTGCGAGCGAATTCGATCCTGCCTGGTCTCAAGGACGGAGAATGCAAGCCAGACCCGTCGCGCAGCCACACCCCCGAAGAGGAGATGCGCAAGTTGATTCCGACGTATGAGACAACCGCAACGCGGTAGCCCCCGATCTCCTGTTTGCAATCCGAGAGCCGGAATCCTGCTTTCAAGCACGCCAGCAGCGGCCGCACACGTTTCTTGCACTCGCGGTGTGCCATCCCTGAAGCTGGTGTCCTTTATTCGGGCATGTTGGCGTATGTGGTTCAGCATTTGTTCAATACTTGCCATGGACAGGTGTAGCTATGCGGCGCTCTGGATTCACCATCGATTCGTACTTCCTCGTCGGCCTCACTTCGGTTCTGCTGATTGGCGGACTTTTTATTTGGGGAAGAAGACCGGAACAAGAAAGTGCTCTCCAGCTGCCCCGAACGCTTTTCACGGAGTTAAACGACCTCGGAGCGGCCCACAGCCGAGGAGAGATAGCGGCACCTATCCGTGTCGGAGTTTTTTCTGATTACGAGTGTGAAGGGTGTGCCTTAGCTCACGAGCAAATGCTCCCGATCATTGCGCGTTACGTGCAAAACGGGACGATCAGCTACACTGTTTACGATACGCCTCTTCCCGGCCATCTCAGCGCAGGTCGCGGTGCGGCGCTCGGCCGCTGTATATCGGACCCGGAATCATATTGGGCGTTTCACGACCTCCTTTTCTCGCGGCGCGAGCAGTGGCAAAGCGTCACCGATGTTAGCCGCGCTCTCCTGCTCCTTGCGGCTGAAGCAGGGGCAGACACAGTCGCTCTACAGAACTGCATGGATGAGCACGGTCGCGAGTATATTGCGTCCGCGACGCGTGCGTGGGATCTTGTCCGTTCAGCTGGAGTGAGCTTTGTACCTCTTTGGACCGTGAACGGGAAAGCAGTCAATTGGCTCCACCTTGAGCGGGAGATTGAGGCGTTGCGTCACCAGACAAGGGAGGAGCGTCGATGAGGGTGAAGGAACGAGCAACCTACTTCTCGCGAGCCGGCTCAGGGCTGCTGCTAAGCGTTCTTGTGAGTGCGTTGCACTTTGCAGCTCCCGCCGATGCGCAGATTAGGCCCGAGCGCATCAGCATGTTATCCTTGGATAGCATAGTAGGTGCAGGACGGATTACCGATGCCTTGTATGAAGACGGCAGCTTGGTCGTAATTACTACCGCACCGGCCGCCGTTCACCTTTTCCGGGGCGGCAGGCATAAGTCACTGCTTGGCGGAGGGACCGCGATGTTTGCCCTCAAAGAACCCGTTCAGGGCGCATGGGTAGACGGGCGGCTGTTGCTCTACGATTTCCAGCAGCAATCGATCGTGTCATTAGCTCCTGATAGCGGCCTTGTCGCATCCCGGCCCCTTGACGCTCTGCTGGCGCAAGAATTTCGCACCGGTGTAAAAGACACTCTTCTTTCCGTCACCTCGTTCGGTAAAGATACTGCGATCTTGTTGCGTCTGCGCGGCAGTGTCCATGACACCCTGGTCCGATGTGCCCGGCCGACGTCCGTACGGCTCCGGGCACGCGGCAGTCCGTCATACACGGTCACACCTCCGTACATGCCCGATCCGGTCTGGACCACTCTCTCGGACGGTAGGATCGCCTTTTGGGATGGACAAAGCAGAGCGCTATCGATTTTGGATCGCGCTGGCCGAAGGGCGGAACGCTGGCCCATACCGCCTGCACAGTATCCGGTTACCGAAGCAGATCGAGAGATCTGGCTACAAACCGCGATTCCGCAGCAATTCTTGGGTCAGCGCGTGTTTGAACCGGTACGCGAAAAGGCGCGGCGCCAACTCCGGTTCCCCTCCCAGTTTCCGCTGGTACTTCAGCTTGAGGAGGATCCGAACGGCGGAGTGTGGATGCGGCGGACGGCTGCGGGCTCGGGTGAGGTATGGACCTGGGTCAATCGCGATGGGGTACGCGCGGCAATCCGGTTGCCGCCCGCTCGGGAGCTCCTTGCTGTCGGACCACGTACCTTTGCCGTTCGGTATCGGCGCGGGAGCGGGCACGATGTGGTTGAAATTTACCGAAAGCCTCAAAAAGAGGTCACCCCATGAGCGGAGCCCTGGCAATGTGGCAAAGAGCAATGCAGAAAGCTTTCTGCTATGGAATGCTGATCTGTGCGATCACCGGGTGTGGAAGAGGGAATGCAGAGCCGGATCGCGATGGGACCGGTGCGGCCAGGGTTCCCCAATGGCACGTCGCTGCCAATCCCGAACTCGACATAGGGATTGCTGACGGCGATCCGCGATACACTCTTTACAACGTTGTTGGCGCGAAGCGACTTTCCGATGGTGTGATCGCGGTCGCGAATTCCGGGACCCACGAGATTCGACTCTACGACACCTCCGGAACGTACCTTCGATCACTCGGGCGCGAAGGTGCGGGTCCGGGCGAATTTGAGTCTCTTACCTGGATGGGCACAATCCCAGGCGACTCGATTATGGCATGGGATCATAGCTTGACGAGAATGTCAGTCTTTACCCGCCGCGGAGAGTTCATCCGCTCGCTCGTCCCTGATCCGGAGCCAGCCGGGCTGTTCCCGCAAGTGTACGGTGCGTTTTCCAACGGCTCCTTCGTAGTCGCTTCCGGATGGGACGCGAGCGCTCTCGCCCAGGCGGGAGAGGGGGTACGCCGCGATTGGATCACATTCTTTCATTACGGACGTAATGGTGAGTTGCTCGATACCATTGTTCGAAGCCCAGGGGCCGAAACTTATCTGACGAAAAATGGTCCTGGTTTTTCGACTAATCCCGTCCCGTTTGCGCACGAGGCTTTTGTAGCTGTGGGAGGTAAGCGCTTCTTTGTGGGAGACAATTCGCGTAACCACATCCGAGTTCTCACGCCTGCGGGTCAGCCGATCGGCGACATCGTCACCGACTACCGGCCCAAAAGAGTTACGGAACACGACGTAGAGCGCTACAAGCATGACCGGTTGGAAAAGATCGTGGTAGAAAGCTATCGAGCGACACAGGAAAAGGTTCTTAGCGAGGTGCCGTTTCCGAAAACGACCCCGTTCTTTGGCGGAATCAAGGTGGATTCTGCTGCGGATGGGATCTGGGTCGGTGACTATTTATTGGTTGAAAACACACCGCGGGAATGGACGGTTTTTGATTCGCAGGGGGGAAAACTTGCAACCGTTCAAACTCCTGTGGGCCTGGAAATTTTTCAGATTGGGGCCGACTTTCTGCTCGGTGGCTTCGATGATGATGCGGGGACCGAGCACGTTCGTCTTTACCGACTGGACAGGGTTCAACCGAGGTGAACTAGAGCGTGTTCTGAACTCCGTCCGAGGACTCCAAATCACGAAGATTCCATCAGCCATGCGGGCTCCCAGAATCTTGGCGCTGGTTTGCGATAGGTGCCTGTGGCGTCGACTATGCTAAGGGATTGGCGAATTCGGGATCTTCGGCAGGCAAAAAGGCGAGCAGTTCCCCCACTCTTCGACTTTAAAAATTCAGAATAGGCTCTAATGATATGGTCAACGGTCGATAGTCGTTCGACGGATATATCTGTTATACGTTGGGATTATGGCTTTTTCTCTTTTGATCAACATCCCAGGAACCGTGCTTGCCTGGCGTTCACAGATGCGTTGATTGCCGTCTGATGAGACCCCGATCTCTGGTCCAGTCGTTATGAGAGTCCATGAGTCAGATTGCAACGGTAGAGTTCCCCTATGGTGATGCACACGGGGTTCAGGCTGCCCTCTCCGTGTGAGAGCGAGCTGGACCTCGAACGCAGTAGGCCTCTCGTAGCCCACGGCCCGGTTTCTGCCGGTGCTTCGACCTGACCGCTCGCGAACGCCACCCTCCACGACGAGATCCAACCATGACCCACTGGCGGCCACTTGCGCTGCTGCTCGGCGCCGCGCTCCTCACCGCCTGCGCGGCGGATGGCGATGAATCCGTGGGTGCCCGGCAGGACCCGTCTGCCCCGACCGCCGCACTGGTCATGGCCGATAGCGTCGCGCTGCAGGAAACGGATTCGTTGTACATCGGTTCCCCCGCCGGCCTCACCATCGACGCAGTCGGCAACGTGTACGTCGCGGACGCGATGAGCGGCCACGTACTCGCCTTTTCACCGGCGGGCGGTCTGCTCCGGCGCTTCGGCAAGCAGGGGGAGGGGCCGGGCGAGCTGGCAACGCCGATATCGGTGGCAGTGGTCGGAGACTCGCTGCTGGCCGTGGCCGGACGTGGGCAACAACCGCACCTCCCTGTACTCACTCGCGGATGCCGGCTTCCGCCGCAGCGTCGCACAGGAGGGCTTTCCGTTCAGCATGCGCGCTTCGGGTGACACCGTATGGATCGGAGACGTCAATCACAACCGCATGACCAGCCTGGCCGCGCTGCCGCTGAGCGCCGACTCGTTCAGCTATCTCGGTGCCCGGCCGGAGGAGTACCACGCTTCGCGGCAGGTGATGCTTTCCCACCCGTACGCCACGTCGGTGCCGACGGGCAACGGCGAAACCCTGGTCGGCTTGACCGGCAGCCCCGCGCTGCTCCGGCTGCGGCCGGACGGACAGGTACGGGACCGGATCGTGATCCCCGCGGTGCGGCGCCGCGGCGTGCCCGCGGATATCGTCGAGCGGTTCAAGCAGCCACTGGAGAGTTCCGAAATCGCGTCCATGGTTTCGGCGCCGGTAGGGATGCAGCGGTTGAGCTCGGGCGACATCGCCATGCTGTACGAGGACATCAACTATAATGAAGGATCGAGAACGGCAGACGGCTACCTGTCCATCCTTTCGCCAGATCTGGAGCGGGTTTGTGCGGACCTGCCGCTGCACTACGCGCAAGAAAGCCGGCCGGCTACCGGCTTTCGCGGGGATACGCTGTTCGTGGTAGAACAGCACATCACCAGTAGCGCCCGTGCGGAATCGTACCTGAAGAAGTACCCGCTCAGTAGCCGCGGCTGCCGCTGGATCGGGACGGAGCAGGCCGGGTAGTGGAGTCGACACCCAATTGTCTCTCGATCAGGCAGAAGCTATGTTCAACATGCGTAGGAACCGCCCGCTCCGCGCACTTGCGTGTTCTGCTCTGATAGGCGCAGCCGCGATTGGTTGCTCGAACACGGCGGACGATGCCGAACCGCGCCAATCCGCCGCGCGGGACGAGCTCGATCGCAATCCGCTGTCTCCCTACCTGAGTTGGGGCCGCGAGATCGTGCTCGAGGAAGACACGGCTGTGATCAACGTGGAACCGATCGTCACGGTCGATACCAACGGCGATCTGTTGATCGCGGACGAACAGGAATCTCAGATCAGAGTCTACTCGCCAACCGGACAGCTACTCACGTCTTTCGGTCGTAAGGGGCAAGGACCTAGTGAATTCAACGCGCCGCTCGGCGCACATCGCCGCTCCTCCGGGGAGATCGTCGTCATCGACAGCGACGGAAAAGGAGTCGTTTTCAGCCCGGACGGTAGCGAGGTGAAAACGACCTTCCGCATCCCGCTGAGCCCGATCTACGCCACCGATATGATCAGTGATTCGCTTTTCGTTGTGGCGGGTCGGAGACCTGGGGAAATTGGCGGAGATCTGCTGCATCTGTTGAATCTCAACTCGCTTTCGCTTGGGCATAGCTTCTTCCCGCCACCGCCCGTGATGAAGAACAAAGGTGCGGAGTTGATGGTGGGATTCGTCGACGTCGCCGCTCGGGGCGATACGATTGCGGCCGTTTACTCGGTCAGCGACACGGTCTATCTGTTTGGAATCGGGGGCAATCTCCGAGACAAGGTGCCGTTGAACTCCGACCATTTCAGGTTGGCAACGAGCGATCCACCGCCCCCCGGCAGTCCAATCAAAGCCATTCGGGATTGGGTTTCCAGCTTTTCAATGATGAGCCATGTATTCTGGACCAGGAATGGCAACCTGCTGGTTCAGTACCAGGATCGTGACGGAACGATTCGGAAGTGGCGCCTGACGGAAGTCGCGCGCGATGGTACGCCGGTTTTCGACGTCACGGACACACCGCGGCTGCTGGGCTCCAGGGGAGATTCGACGTTTTACTTCGTTTCGCCCGATGCGGAGGCGCCGAACCGTTGGGTCACCGCCAGCTTGGTACACTGAATTGAGCAGTCGTGCGCGAGCGCCTGGATGCCCGCCGCCGTGATCCATTTCCCGGTTGGAATACCTCGCTTGATTTTATCTCAGTTTCCGAGGAATTCCAGTATCGAACGATCTGGTGGTTGTTGCAACTTTTAGTTACCGGCATGAAGCGGAAATCATGCAGGGTTACCTGACCGATGCTGACATCGATTCGGCGTTGTTCGTCGATGATGCCGGCGGCGCAGAAGCGGGTCTTGCATTTTCCAATTCGGCCCGTTTGGTCGTCCGCAGAGAAGATGCTGAACGTGCGCTGACATTGTTGAGCAGTGCAGAAAGCTGATTTGCCCGCGCCGCCGCGATCCGCCTCTTTCTCCGCCCTCGCCGCTGGAGGCCGCGATCCGCAGGTACGCGGCGTCGAAACTGAAAGCGGTGTCGTAAAAGCCAGGCGGATTGGAGCCGCTGCCGACGGGCGACAACCAACATTGACATCCGCAGCGGCGTATCGCATGCTTCGGGCGAACTTCGCATCGAGGAGGCAAATGAATGTGTCCCTGACGCCAGAGATGGAACGCCTTGTGGCCGAGAAGGTGAACAGTGGTCTGTACCGGAGCGCAAGCGAGGTGCTGCGCGAAGGATTGCGGCTGTTGCAGGCCCGCGATGATGAACAGGCCGCACGACTGCAGACGTTGCGCCGCGATATCCAGGAGGGCCTCGACGAACTTGACCGAGGTGAGAGTGTGCCCGGTGAAGAAGCATGGAACCGAATCATGGCCCGGATCGATGCCCATGAGGAGGCGGCGCACTGAATCTGCACCGCCTTGCTCCGAGGGCGGAGCGGGATCTCGAGGAAATCGTCGATTACCTGGCGCGGGACCGCCGCAATCCCACGGCTGCACGACGCGTCGCGGGTGCGATCCGCAACACCTGTGAATCCGCGGGCGAGCACCCCGGCACGGGGCGGGATCGTCCCCTGCTTGGCCCCGGCGTACGCAGCAAGGTGGTTCCCGAGTACCCGTACATGGTGTATTTCCGCGAGGGCGCGACTCCCGAGGCGCGTGTCGAGATCATCCGTATCCTTCATCAGCGGCGCGATGTCGAGCGGGCGTTCCGCCAACCCTGATCGGGTCGCGAATCTCGTTCGTGACGGGCGAACAGGTGAGTAGTCGCATTCCTGAAGGTTTTTCTCCCCTCGCCCGCGCTGCCGTGATCCGCCTCTTCCTCCGCCGCCCCGTCGCCGTCGCCATGGCCTACCTGGCGCTGGCGCTGCTCGGGGTGGTTTCCTGGCAGCGCATCCCCATCGAGCTGCTCCCCGATACGGAGCTGCCCCGCCTCACGGTAACCGCCTCGTGGTGGGGCGCTTCGCCGGAAACGGTGGAAGCGCTGCTGACCTCGCCCCTCGAGGCCGCGATCCAGCAGGTACGCGGCGTCGAAACTATAGAGTCCGTCTCCGAAGAGCAGAACGGGGCGGGGCTCGCCACGGTTCAGGTCGAGTTCGCCCCGGGCACGGAGATGGACTTCGCCCGTCTCGACCTGTCGGAGCGCCTGGCCGCGCTGGAAACGCAGCTTCCCGCGGGTGCTTCCCGCCCGCGCGTCGAGCCGTACGTTCCCGAAGAGTTTCGCACGCAGCAGCGCCCCTTTCTGCGCTACACCGTCACCGGGCCGTACACCCCGGAAGCGCTCCGGACGTATGTCGAGGAGCATGTCGCACCCGAGCTGGCCCGGGTAGACGGAGTCGCGCGGGTGGTGACGGATGGCGGGCGGGCGCGGCTGCTGGACGTGGAGCTGAACCCGGAGCGAGTGCGGGCGCTCGGCCTCGCTCCGGAGGCGGTGCGGCAGCGGATCGCAGAGCTGGACGACGCGCGCAACGTGGGGACCGTATGGACGGACGGGACGCTGCGATCGCTGACCATCCGCCAGCGAGCCAGCGACGCGGCGGAGGTCAGCCGTCTGCCCGTGCTCACCGACCGCGGGCGCGTGGTGCGGCTGGGCGACGTGGCCACGGTGCGTGATGCCTACGAGGAGCCGCGCTCCTTTTATCGCATCGACGGCCAGCCGGGTGTTTCGTTCGACGTGTTGCGCGAGCAGCGGACCAACGTGGTCGCGGTGGCGGACCGGACCAGGGCGCGCCTCGCTGAACTCGAGCGGAACGTTCCGCCCGGGGTGCGGCTCCTCCGGGACGCGGATGAGAGCGAGGCGGTGCGCGCCCAGCTTTCGGACCTGCGCACGCGGGCGCTGGTCTCCGCCGCGGTGGTTTTTCTGGTGCTGCTGCTCTTTCTGCGCTCCGGGCGCTCGGCGGCGATCGTCTTCGCGACGGTCGCGTTCAGCATCCTGATCACGTTGAACCTGGTCTTTTTCGGCGGCTACACTCTGAACGTGCTGACGCTGATGGGGCTCGCGATGGGGTTCGGGCTGATCGTCGACAACGCGATCGTAGTGCTCGAGAACGTATACCGCCACCGCAGGCGGGGCGAGAGCGCCGAGACCGCCGCCGAGCTGGGCGCCCGGGAAACCGTGCTCCCGGTGATAGCGGCGACCGCGACTACGCTGGTAGTGATGGTGCCATTCGTTTACCTGCAGGGCGAGCTGCGGGTATTCTACGTTCCGCTGGCGGTGGTGGTAGGCTTCAGCCTGCTCGCCAGCCTGTTCGTCGCTTTCTCGTTCATCCCCACGGTCGCCGGGCGCCTGCTGCGAGGAGATGAACCCGGCGGCGCGGCGGGCACTCGCCCGCCCCTGTACACGCGCTTCTACGCGGGCCTCACCGGCTGGACGCTGCGCTATCCGTGGCTCACGATCTTTGTGGCGCTCGCGATGCTGGGCGGCTCGTACCACCTGTTCGACCGGTACGTCACGCGCGGCGTGGTATGGGGTCGCTGGGGCGGCGACGACACCTACATCGACATCCAGATCTCGCTGCCCCGGGGCGCGGAGCTCGGCCGCACGGACGAGCTTACGCGCTTTTTCGAGGCTCGGCTCCGCACCATGCCGGAGCCGGAGCGTTTCGTGAGCCGGGTGCAGCCGCAGTTCGCGAGTATCCGCGTCACCTTCCCGGATTCGCTGAAACAGACTGCTGTTCCGCTGATTCTCAAGGAGCAGCTCGTCGCGCTGAGCCACCAGTTCGGCGGGGCGGAGGTGCGGGTGTATGGCTACGGCCCGTCGTTCTACGGCGGCGGGGGAAGCCCGCCCAGCTATTCCATCCGGGTGCTGGGGTACAACTACGAGCGGGTGCGGGAGATCGCGGACGATCTGGGACAGCGCCTCCAGGGCTTTGCCCGTATCCGGGACGTGGACGTCAACGCCTCCGGCAACTGGTTCGAGCGGGACCGGGCGACCGAGCTGGTGCTCGCGCTGGACCGCCGCCGGCTCGCGCTGCACGATCTGTCCGCCCGTGACGCGGTGATGCAGATTGCCGCCGCGGTGACGAGCGGGAGCGGGCGGGGCAGTGTGCTCCGCCTGGGCAACGACGAGCTGCGCTACGGCGTCCGGCTCGCGGGCTCCGAACGGCTCGAGACCCGTGGCCTGACGGACCTGCTGCTCGCGTCGCCGGGTGGGGAGGGGGTGCGGCTCGGCGAGGTGGCAACGCTGTCGGAACGGGAAACGCTGGGCCGCATCCGCCGCGAAAATCAGCAGTACCAGCGCACGGTGACGTACGAGTTCCGCGGTCCCCGCAAGCTCGGAGACCGGGTGCGCGACGCGACCGTCGCCGCCACGCGGCTGCCCGCCGGCTACAGCCTGGACACGAAAGACGAGTGGTCGTGGTCCGCCGAAGAGCGGGGGCAGATCTACGGAGTGCTGGCGGTGTCGCTGCTGCTCGTCTTCATGGTCACCGCCGCGCTTTTCGAGTCGCTGCGGCAGCCGGTCGTGGTGCTGCTCACGGTGCCGATCGCGCTGATCGGGGTGGTCCTGA
>JBBSMO010000023.1:0-12432 GCA_038233155.1 Longimicrobiales bacterium | reverse complement strand
GCAGCCTTGGTACGCGACGGCCGCACTTCGATCCCGGGCGGCAAGGACCGCATCGAGGCCGGCGACCATATTTTCGTGGTGGGCGAGCCGGAGCGGATTCCGGAGTTGCTGCCGCTTGCCGGCTACCCTGGCTTTGACCTCCGCCGCGTGATCATTGCCGGGGGCAGCCGTGAGGGACTGTTTCTCGCCCGGATGCTCGAGGAACACAAAATCGGCTGTACCCTGCTCGAAACCAATCGCCGCCGCGCCGTTACTCTCGCCGAGAATCTGAACACCACCCTCATTCTGCACGGAGACGCGACCGACCTGGACCTGCTCGAAATGGAGGGGATTGGAGATGCCGACGGGTTCGTCGCGTATACCGGGAGCGACGAGACCAATATGCTCTCCTGCCTGCTTGCGAAGAACCTCGGCACCCGGAAAGTCGTCTCGCTTATCGACCGCTACGACTACATCCCCCTGGTTTCGCGCGTCGGGATCGACGCGGCGGTGTCACCGCGGCTCTCGACGGTGAATGCGATTCTGCGCTACGTGCGCAGAGGCTCCGTTCTTTCGGTCGCCACCCTCAAAGGCTCGACTGCCGAGGGCATCGAGTTTATCGTTTCGCCGCGCTTCCCCTACGCTGGGCAGCCGCTCGCGCAGTTGAAGCTTCCTTCCGGCAGCTTGATCGGGGCCATCATCCGCGGCGAGCGGGTGATCATCCCGGGGGGCACAGACGCGATTCGCATCGGGGACCGGGTCATCGTCTTCGTGCTCCCCGAGGCGCTCTCGAAGGTGGAGGCGCTTTTTGCCTGATCAAGCGGCGTTGCCCTCCGCCTCTCTCGGCAGAATGCCTCTGCTGAAGCGGATTGGGCCCAATCGCTCGCGTTTGAGCTTCGGAGAGGTCATCCACCTCACGGGCGTCATCCTCCTCGGCATCGCTGTCGCGCTCCTGCCCTGCGCCGCCGTCGGTGCCTTCCTGCGCGACGGTTCCTTTCTCCCGCTCTTCCTTTCCGCACTGATTACGGGCGCCGCGGGCGGCGCTGCGCGGCACTTTACACACGTCCCGGAGGACATCAACATCCGGGAAGGTTTCGCCATTGTCACCTTGGCGTGGACGGCAGTCGCCGTGTTCGGAGCGCTGCCCTACCTGCTTTCCGGCGCGATCCCCAACCCGGTCGAGGCGTTTTTCGAGTCGATGTCGGGGTTCACGACCACCGGCTCGACCGTGCTCGAGGATATCGAGGTGCTGCCGCAGGGAATCCTATTCTGGCGCAGCGTAACGCAGTGGCTCGGGGGGATGGGCATCATTGTGCTGGGCATCGCAATTCTCCCCTTTCTAGGCGTGGGGGGGATGCAGCTCTTCCGCGCCGAGGTGCCAGGCCCCACGCCAGACCGCCTGCGCCCCCGCATCCGCGAGACCGCCAAGTTGCTGTGGTTCGTCTATGCGGGGCTGACCCTGGTGCTCACGGTGCTCTACGCACTTGGCGGGATGACGGTTCTCGATGCGGTGAACCATGCCTTCACTACGATGCCGACCGGGGGGTTTTCGACGCGCAACAGCTCGATGGGCGGGTTTTCGCCCTTTATCCAGTGGGTGTCGATCATCTTCATGTACCTTGCCGGGATCAACTTCACCTTGCACTACCGGGCGTTGACTCGCGGACCGGGGCCGTACTGGCGCGACCCGGAATGGCGCCTGTTCACGGGAATCATCTTAGCCGTTACGGCAGTGGTAGCGGCGACGGTGTGGGACAGCGGGCTCGGACCCGAAGCGACCATTCGCACCGCCGCTTTCCAGGTCGTTTCATTGGTCACGACCACAGGGTACGGCACAGCGGATTATGAGGCGTGGCTGCCCTTCACCCAACTGCTGCTCTTTCTGCTCTTCTTCGTGGGCGGAATGGCAGGCTCGACCGGCGGCGGGCCCAAGGTGATCCGGGTGTTGTTGATCCTGAAGTATCAACTGCTAGAAATCGGCAAGCATCTCCACCCGCGCGCGATAATGATCACCAAGGTCGCTAAGACCCCCGTTCGCGAGCCGGTGATGCTCAACGTGCTCGGCTTCATGCTGCTCTACATTTCCCTGTTCGGGATTGGAACGGTGCTGCTCGCTACGTTAGGGATTTCGCTCGAGACAGCGGCCGGCGCGGCGGGAACGGCACTCGCGAATGTGGGGCCGGGGCTGGACCAGGTGGGGCCGACGGACAACTTCGGGTGGCTGCCCTGGCACGGCCAGATGATTTTGATTCTGCTGATGTTGATCGGGCGGCTCGAAATCTACACTGTGCTGCTGCTCTTCCACCCCGATTTGTGGCGCCGGTGAAAAGATCACCGGGAGCCGAGCTCTGCGATATCGGCGCCGCGTAGCGTTCCGCCACGGCCGAGCATCTCGATCACCCGTCCGGCACCTGGCCGGTAGCGCAGAGTGATTGCCCGCAGGCCCAGCAGCACGTTCAGAGTCAGCATGGTGCCGGGGACCTCCGTGGTGGCGAGCAGCCCGGAAAGTTGTTGCTGCGCGGACGACTGAAAGTTGCGGGCGACTACGACGAGCACATCGGGCATCTCCTCCGCGGCGGCTGCTACCGCATCCCGCATCTCCCCGCCGATGGAGAACGACACCTGGGGGTGCGCGAACAATATCCCCTCCCGCTCCTGATGCCGGAAGCGGATGCCATGGCCGGGACCGACGGCACCGATCGCCGCGTCGCCCGTCAGGTCCTCCATTACGCGGCTAACGCCGGCCCGGAACTCCGCGGCGACACTCGCGCCGCGAAAGGAGAGCCGGCGCAGATGATCGGCAAAATAGCGGTCGGCATCGAAGGTGGCGAAGCGGGGGAGGAGGCGGCGTGCGGTGTCCTCATCTACCCAGCCGGTAGCGGCGGCAGCTTGTACGAGGTCGCCGCCCGCGAGCTGCGGCGCCCAAGAGGCGACGCTTTCGAGGGCACGGCGCATCCGCGCATGCTCGCTCGGAACCCGGTCGCGATCTTTCCTGTTTGCTACCGGCGGCAGCCCTGCGAGGCTTCCGAACCAGATCATCGGCTTCGTGTTTGATGCGAGAAAAGTTGCCTCAGAATGACGCTGCTGCGGCCGCAGCGCAAGCGCTGCTTCTCTTGACAGCCGGGAGCGAGCCGGCATCTTTACGGCGGTTAACCCGCCTCCTGCTCCCCGCCGCCGTGCGTATTTTTCTTACCGCAACCGCTGCTGCCATGCTCTTGCTCGGCGGCTGCAAGATCGAACGAACTCCGAGTGAGTACATCGACCGGCGTGGCGCGGCGGCTACCGAGCGCGAGGAGGCTGCCGCCGAGCTGCGCTCGCACGTCGCGGTGCTGGCGCAGTCTCTCAGCCAAGGCAGCGTGGGCCGCGCCTTGGCCGCATTGTCCCCCGCGCCCGACGTGCGCGTGCTCGGTCCGAAGCAGCGCTGGCAGGTAGGAGATGCCGCGGATCTGCGCCCCCTCCTCGAACAGGCTGTAGCGAACCGCGGCACCCGTGTCGAGCCTACCGCCGTCGAAGTGCAGATCGGCCCGCGCGGCGACATCGGGTGGTTCGCAGCCAGGTTCCGGCTGGTCCACAACCTTGCACCCGCAGACAGCTCCGAGCTGCGGCTGAGCGGCGTGTACCTGCGCGACGAAGGCGTGTGGCGGCTGATGCAGGCACATCTTTCCGGTAGCCAAGGCGTTCTCACCCCCCTTCCCCCGCCTGCGGATTCCACGGGACCCGAATAAACCGGGGCTCTTCGCTCCACCCGCGCTTCCGGGTCATCGGCTCGTAACGGAGCCCCGGCTGAAAGGCGAGCGGCTCCTCGAGTGCGGCCTGCCATTGGGACGCATCGATCAGACCGGCAGCAGCCAGCCGCCGCAGCATTTCGTTGCGGCGCACACCCGCCGCACCGGGGTCATCGCCCGGCACGCGCAATGCGGGCGGCAGCAGCAGCCCGGCGAGCGTTGCCGCCTCGCCCGGAGTGAGCGCCGTTGGCTCCTTGCCAAAGAACTCGCGAGCGGCGTGCGAAACACCGAAAATAGGGATGCCCCCGCTCTCACCAAGATAAACACGGTTCAGATACAGCTCGAGCAGCCCGGCGCGGCCGAGCCGGTGTGCCAGCAGCGGTGTGAGGATCAGCTCGCGCCCGGTAGCCGTCAATCCGCCCCGGGTGCCATGGAGTTGGCGCACGATGCTGCGGGCCAGCGACCCGCCCTGAATCGCCTCTCCGGGGGTTCCGCGTTTCAGGAACTCCGGGTCCGCCGCGGTAATCAGCGCAGCGGGTACATAGCCGGGCAGCGAGCGCAACGGGACCCAGTCAGCGCGTTGCCGGGCTTGAGCGCGTTGCGCCATCAGCCCATCTGTCAGTTGCCGGTCCAACGCAAACCCTGCCACCAATGCTCCGGCAATGATCAACACAGCCAAGATCGCGAGAAAAATCGCGCCGTACGGCGTGTTGGATCTGTCGCCGCGGCCGGTGACCCGGCGGGTCCACTTGCCGCCCCCTCCCCGGCCTGAGCGTGCTCTCCTGCTAGGTCTCATGCGTCCTCGTGCGAGTATCTCCCGTTGCGAATGCAGGCGCATTCGTTGCGGTGTCCGAAAGCTACATGCCATACCCGTTCCCGGCGAGGGGCGGTGCCGCGACCCGGTCGCAGTTGATCGGGCGGTTGCCAGCCGCTTCCGCTCCCGTTACCGTTCTTTGGCCGTATCCCTGTAGCGACAACGCATTTCGCGGCACCCATGGAATCTACCTATTTTCGGCGTGGTTTCGGACTCAAAAAGCAGATCAAGCCCCTGATCGAAGCCGAATATCACAGCAGCCTCGTCGACCGGATCCGCGCCGCCGGTCATGAACAGATATTCGGAGACGGCGACCAGCAGATCACCATCCGCCTAGCGGAAGAGTTCGGCTTCTGCTACGGGGTGGACCGCGCCGTAGACTACGCCTACGAAACGCGCGCCAAGTTCCCGGACCGCCGCATCTTCCTCGTTGGCGAGATCATCCACAACCCGCACGTCAACCAGCGGCTGCGGGACATGGGCATCTCGTTTCTCTACCCGGCCGAGGGTGAGGCGGGCGAGCCGGTCTTCGACTTCTTCGGCATCACCGCGGATGATGCCGTGATCATCCCCGCCTTCGGTGTTACCCTCGGCGATTTCGAGAGGCTGAAGGCGATCGGGTGTGTGCTAGTGGATACGACGTGCGGCAGCGTGCTCAACGTGTGGAAGCGCGTCGAACAGTATTCGCGCGATGGCTTTACCGCCCTGATCCACGGCAAGGTTCAGCATGAGGAGACACAGGCGACCGCGAGCCAAGCGTTCAAACACCCCGGCGGGCGCTACATCATCGTCAGACACATGGATGAAGCGCGGCTGGTGATGGACTACCTCGAGCAGAAACCTGGGGCCGTGACGCGCGATCAGTTCATCGGGCACTTCCGGCACAAAGCCTCGCCAGACTTCGATCCCGACCTGCACCTGGACCGTATCGGCGTCGCCAACCAAACGACCATGTTGTCCGGAGAGTCACTGGCGATTGCCGCCGAGGTGGGCAAGTCGCTCGAGCGCCGCTACGGCGGCTCCGCCACCTACGATCCCGAAGTTCATTTCCGCTCCTTCGATACCATCTGCTCGGCAACGCAGGAGCGCCAGGACGCAGTAGAGTTGTTGATGCAGCACCCGGACGGACCGCCCGACCTGATGGTGGTGATTGGCGGCTACAACTCGTCCAACACGAATCACCTGGCGGTGTTGTGCGCCACGCACACGCTGACCTTGCACATTTCCGATGCGACCTGCATCTGCGTCGAGGACAAAACCATCCGCTTCAAGCCGAACGGCAGCCCCTTCGGTACGCCTGAGGCGGAAGCCGAAGATTGGCTCCCGCCCGGCCCGCTGGTGGTGGGACTTACAGCCGGTGCTTCCACCCCGAACAACAAGATAGGGGAAGCCGTCGAGCTCTTGCTACAGACGCGCGGAATCGGGCTCGGGGCCGAGCAGTTCGCCGGTGCGTAGCGGCAGCGGGCGTCACAGCGCCGCCCGCGTAGCCCGGATAACCACTTCTCGAGGCGAGACATGCGAATCTTGGTAATTGGCGGGACGGGAACCATAGGGAGCGCTGTCGTAGATGTCCTGCAGGAGCGAGGTCACGACGTGACCGCCGCCGGCCGCTCGTCGGGCGACGAACGGGTAGACATCACCGACCAAGCTTCCATCGGCAAGCTGTTTCAAGACAGCGGGCAGGTTGATGCTCTCGTCTCCTGCGCTGGCAGTGCGGCCTTTGGGGCGCTGGACGAGCTATCCGATGAAGACTTCGAGCTGTGCCTTCGCAACAAAATGATGGGGCAGGTGAACCTGCTGCGGGAGGGGATGCCTAGCGTCGCGGACGGCGGTTCCATCACGCTCACTAGCGGGCTTCTCGCGTGGCAGCCGGCGCCCGGCGGTGCGGCGATCAGCATGGTGAACGCGGGGCTCGAAGGCTTCGTGCGCGCGGCCGCGCTCGAGATGCCGCGCGGGATCCGTGTCAATGTTGTCAGCCCGCCCTGGGTGAGCGAAACCCTCGAGTCCATGGGGCGCGACCCGACAGGCGGACTGCCCGCGCGAAAGGTTGCGAACGCCTACCTCGAGAGCGTGCAGGGGTCGCAGAACGGAGAGACCCTCGACGCCCGCGACTATCGCTGAAGGCGCACTGTAACAGCGCGTTGCTCCGTGTCGCCCGCCGCGCTCCAGATCCAAGCGTTCGTGTCGTACAACAGCCCGGGTTCAGCCATCGGCAATCCACCGCTCGCCCGTTGGCGCAACCAGATCGTCGGCGGCCCATATCGTCCCCGCAAGGATTCCAAAGGCACGTGGTGCGGGTTCCTCCTCGAAGGGTACTAGCCGGGCGACGGGGCGCCCATGCTTGGTTACGACGATCGTATCGCGTCGCGTGGCTACCAAGTCCAGCAGTGAGAGGCACCGGGCCTAGAACTCGGTCACACCGATCCGAAGCGCGGGCAGCTTGTCCGGAGCTGGCATCGTTCTCCTCATTGATGTGGTCAGAAAAAACTAACCATACGCGCGGCGAATAACTAGTCTATGAACCGATCAAAACGACGGAGCAGGATGAACAGGAGTTACAAGATGGCCGCGCAACTTGGCCGCTCACCCGACCCCCCGCCTCAGCACCCCCGCGTCGGCCGGCAGCCCCCGCTCCTTCATGCTTCGCAGCAGCTCCTTCTTCTCGCGCAGTAGCTCGCGTTGGCGCTCCGCGTTTGCTGCGGCCATCTCCGCGCTGATTTCCCCTAGCCGCTCCTGGTACGGGCGGGTTAGGATTTCGCGGGCGTTGTCCTCTATCCATTGCGCGGGAGCCGCAATGGTGCCTGCCTCCGGATCTCCGCGCAGCTCTTCCACGGCTTCCCGCACTGCGGGCGGAAAGGACAGCAGCCACTCCTCGTCCTGCCCGGCGCCTGGCTCGAGGTGCAGCAGCGTGTCATAAATAGCGCGGAGCGCCGGGTTGCGGAAATCTGCGGAAGAGAGCTTTTGAGCGGCGGGCTCGAGCCACGACTCGTCCCGCAGCAGCAGCAGAAGCAGGTTGCGCTCGGGGCCCATCCCCAGAGCGGCGGGGGAAAGGTTTGCGTGGCGCCCCCGGTGCGGCTGCTGCGCCGGGTCGCGCCGGCTGGTGTTTGGCGGTACGGGGCGCGGCGCTGTGATGGCCATCTCGCGCTCGACTGTCGCCTGCGGTACGCCCGTAGATTCTACGATGCGTCGCAGGTACACACTGCGCGTGACCTCGTCAGACGGAGCGCGCAGCGTAGGCAGCAGTCCGTCTAGGGCGCGGCGCGTGCCGGAGACCGACTCGAAGGAGCCGCGCCGCTCGAGCAGTTGGATCTTGCGCTCGAGCACATCGACCGCGTCCTCGAGATACGGCCGCAGCGCGGCAGCGCCGCCCGCCCGCACAATTGAATCCGGGTCTTCATGGTCCGGCAACGTCGCTACCAGCACTTCGATGCCCGCTCCCAGCAACTCATCGCCCGTGCGGAAGGTGGCACGCAGCCCGGCGTTATCGCTGTCGTAAAGCAGGATCGCGCGCTTCGAATAGCGCGCGAGCAGCGTCGCCTGCTCGGGCGTCATCGCGGTGCCCAGAGCGGCGGCAACGTTTTCGACCCCATGCGTTGCGAGGGAGATGTAGTCCATATAGCCTTCGACAACCAGCGCGGTGCCCTCGCGGCGGATCGCGCCGCGGCTCCACCCCAGCCCGTACAGCAGCTCCCCTTTTCGGTAGATGGGGGTCTCCGGCGAGTTGATGTACTTGAAGCGCTCCGAACTCCGCAGCAGCCTGCCCCCGAACGCCACCGTGCGCCCCCCGATGTCCTGAATGGGGAAGATCAATCGCTCGCGGAACAGCGGGTAGGTCTCCCCTGCGCGCGAGCTCGATTCCCGCACCAGCCCCGCCTCGAACAACACATCTGCCGGGATTCCGTGCGTGCGCGCCAGCCCGAACAGCGCCTCGCCCTCCGCCGGTGACCAGCCGAGGCCGAAGCGCTCCGCCGCCGCCCGCGAGATCCCGCGCCCCTCGAGATACGCACGCGCACCTCCCCCGGCCGCGTCTTCCCAGAGCCGCTCCTGGTACCACTCCGCCACCAGCGCGACGGCCTCGTAGAGATGCGCCTGCGGGTCCCGCTCGAAAGGTTGCTCGCGCTCATCCGGAATCTCGATCCCAACCCGCCCTGCGACCTCGCGCACCGCCTCCGGAAAGGTCATCCCGAGCTGCTTTTGCAGAAAGGTGTAGATGTTGCCGCCCTCGCCGCAAACGAAGCACTTGTAGATCCCCTTCGCCGGATCTACGCTGAAATTCGGTCCATGGCCGCCGTGCAGCGGACAGGGACCACGAAAGGTGCGCCCCGACCGCTTCAAGCGGGTGTGTTCGCCGACCACTTCGAGGATGTCGGCCTGCAGCCGCACCTCGTCGATCAGATGGTCAGGAATGGACATGGTCGATTTCGGAATGCGGAATGCGGAATGGGGGCTCGGTTTACCCGAACTCTGCGACGGTTACACCCGTGCCGCCTTCGAAGCGCTCGCCGGGGCGGAAAGTGGCAACGCGCCGGTCGCGTTCCAGTAACTGCTCGACGCGGTCCCGTAGCGCACCGGTTCCCTTGCCATGGATGATGCGGAAGGTTGGCAGGTTGGACATCAGCGCTGCGTCTAACGCGCGGCCGAGCAGCAGCTCGATCTCGTCCACGCGCATCCCCCGCAGATCCACTTCGGAGCTTGCTTCCATGCTGGCAGCTACATACCCGCCGTTGGACGGCTTGCGTCGCGGCGGGCTCTCCTGCTCGCTCTCCGACAGCGGCGTCAGGTCGCCGGTCGCGAGCTGAAGGCGGAGATTGCCTGCTTCCACGGTCGCGCGGCCATCGCGCAGTTCGGCAATCGTGCCCGTCTGGCCGATCGATTCGATGCGCACCCGCATCCCCTCCTCCAGGGGGGTGGCTTGACCGGCCGGGCGAGAGCGCGTGCCCGCCTTGGGCTCCGGCTTCCGTTCACGCTGCCGGCGCGCCTCTTCTTCTACGCGCCGCCGCGCGGCGCGGGCGGCTTCGGCGAGGGCCTCCTCGCCGGCGGCACCGCGCACCTCCTCGATGGCCGCCTCTACCTCGCCGCGCGCCTTGAGCAGCAGATCGCGCGCCTGCTGCCGTGCGCGGCGCTCGGAATCGGTTTCGCGCTGCTGCAGCAGCCGCTCGCGTGCATCGAGCCTTTCGGCCAGGCGCTGCGTTTCCGCGAGCTGCCGGGCCAGCTTCGCCTCGGCGTCGGATACGCGCTGTTCCTTGGCCTCTAGCTCGAGCAGCAGCTTGGCAACGTCGCGCTCGCCTTGCGGGAGCGCGGCCTCCGCTTCCTCTAGCAGCGCGGCAGGGAGGCCGAGGCGCCGCGCGATCGCGAGGCCGTACGAGCGGCCCGGCATCCCCTTAAGCAGCCGGTAGGTGGGCTGTAGCCGCTCGGAGTCGAACTGCAATGACGCGTTCACGATGCCGGGCTCCTCGCTGGCGAGCAGCTTCAGTTGTCCCAGGTGCGTGGTAGCAACGGTGAAGCTCGAGCGGCGCGTCAATTCGAGCAGCACCGCGCGGGCGAGTGCCCCGCCCTCGGTGGGGTCGGTCCCGCTGCCGATCTCGTCAATCAGCACCAGCGACCGCTCGTCCGCCTCAGCCAAGGTCACGCGGATGTTGGCGAGGTGCGCACTAAAGGTCGACAGCGATGCCTCGATGGACTGCTCGTCGCCGATGTCGGCATGGAAATCGTGGAATACGGGGAGCTGCGTGCCGGCTCCTACCGGGGGGATTATGCCGCTCTGCGCAAGCAGCGACAGCAAACCCATCGCCTTCAGAAGCACGGTCTTGCCGCCGGTATTCGGCCCCGAGATCAGCAGCGTGCGCTCGCCTTCCTCCATCTCCAGGTCAAAGGGGACGACGTCCTCCTCGCGTGCGAACAAAATGGGGTGCCGGCCCTGCACGACGCGGTACTCGCCGCTGCCGGCATCGCGCATAGCGGGGCAGGCCGCGCCGGTGTCCAGCGCGAAGCGCGCGCGGGTGATGATCGAATCCAGCTCGACCAGCCGGTGCAGCGTTTCCAGCAGTTCCGGTTGATGCGGTCGCAGCATCACGGTTAGCTCCCGCAGGATGCGCAGCACCTCGCGAACCTCCTCTGCCTCCCGCTCGCGTAGCCGGTTCATCATCTCGATGGCGAGCGGCGGCTCTACGAACAGCGTTGCACCGCTGCCGGATTCACCGTGCACGATGCCGCCCACCTCGTTGCGCCCTTCCCGGCGAACGGGGACTACGTAGCGGCCGTCCCGCACAGATACGGATGCATCCGACACCTGATATTGCGAGGGCAGGGTGGCGGCGTAGGCGCTGAGCTTCTCAACAATGCGCGAGCGCACGCTGCGGATCTCGCGCCGTAGCCGCCCCAGGTCGGGAGATGCGTCGTCGCGCACCTCGCCATCTTCGCCGATGGCGCGGCCGATCCGATCGTCCTCGCGTGGCAGGCTCGCCATGCCACCGGCCACGGCGGCCAATAACGGAACGTTGGCCTCACATTCCAGGATCGCGGAGCGGACGGCACGGCTGGCACCGAGCAGCAGGCGCATGTCCCGCAGTGTCGCTGCCTCCCAAACTGAGCCCTCGACCGCGAGTTGATCGAGCGCGCGCCGCACGTCCGGGAAGGGCTGCATCGCCCACGTAGAATTGCGCGAAAGATATGCGGCGCCCTCGGAGACGCGCCGCAGCTCGTGCTCGATCCAGCTTCGATTCGCCGACGGCTCGAGTGCGCGGATCGCGGCGGCGCCCAGCGCCGATGCCGCTGGCCGCGCGACCAGCGCCAACGCTTCGTCGAACTCGAGAACAGACAGCGCGTGAGGGTTCATCGGCCGTAGGTCGGGTGCCGGGAGCGGCTCGCCACCCCCGCATCAATGATGCGGTGTCGAATACACGCAATGGGCCGGGCCGGTCCTGATCCCCGCGTCGCCCCGCCCCCCGCCTATAACACATGGCAAACGACTTGCACCAATGGGAGCGCATCTTTCTTCCTTTTACCGGAAACTGCTATGGGGTTGATACGAGCATTGCTGGCGGCAGCCGCGGTTGGCGTGATCCTGACCGCTTTCCGCGACCCGGAAAGTGGCGGCTGGCTGCTGCCGGGGCAATCCGCCGCCGCGCCCCCCGATGACACCGAGCCGGTGCTCGGTTACGACGGAATGGACACGGAGACGCTGATTCCCTGGCTGAGCCGCGCCGGCCTGGAGCGCGACACGCTGCTCCGCATCCGCAGGTACGAAACCGCACACCTCGAGCGGGAGGCGGTACTCGCGACCGTAGAAGATCTTATGGAAGCCTGGTGAAAAAGCTCTCGTAGGGTCATTCTGGATATTTCCCTTCGCTCAGGGAACGGCCGAAGCGGTGACTGAGCGGAGCTACAGCTCTTCGCGCGCCAGCCGGTTCAGCTCCTTGCCCTCGAAGCGCCCGCGGGTTTGCGGCACCAGCGCCTTCATCACCCCGCCGAGGCCGGTAGCGCCGCCCGCGATCGCCTCGCGGATCATCGCGCGGACCTGATCTTCCGAAAGCTGCGGCGGGAGATAGGCCTGCAGCATCTCCGCTTCCTGCTCTTCCTTCGCCGCTAGCTCTTCGCGCCCGCCGCCGCGCATCTGCCCGGCCGCTTCCCGGCGCTGCTTGATGGCGGTTGTGACCAAACGGTTCACCTCGTCGTCATCCGCCTCGCTACCCGTCTCGATTTCGCGATTGCGAATTTCCGACAGCAGCGTGGACAGCACAGTCGTGCGCAGCTTGTCGCGTTCTTTGCGGGCGGTATTGAGGTCGGTGCGGATCTGCTCTTTCAGGTTCATGCCAGATGATGGTTCAGAAAGGTGGGAGCGTAGGTCTGCCCGGCTGCGGGTCGTCGGAAGATTCGGTCCTCTGCCGAAACCCGGCGGCCGTGTATCATCCTCGG
>JBBSMO010000022.1:0-12498 GCA_038233155.1 Longimicrobiales bacterium | reverse complement strand
GGTGCTCGCGCCGGTCGCTGTGCTCTTGGTAGCGGCGGCGCTCGCGGTCGGCATCCGGCCCTCGGGCGAAGCGATTGTTTTTCGCGGCCCCTGGTTCGCCCTTCACGTCGTTTTCGCCTTCGCGGGCTACGCGGGGCTCACCCTCGCATTTGCTGCGGGGCTCATGTACCTGTTGCAGTTCCGGGAGTTGAAGAGCAAACGCCTCGGTGCTATCTTCCGCTTCTTCCCCCCGCTGGACACCCTGGACCGCCTGGGGCGGCGCGCGCTGCAGTTCGGCTTCCCATTCCTATCGGTGGCGCTGATCGTCGCCTGGGCATGGACCGAACGTTTCGGCGCCGGTGCAGCCGCCCGAAACACCGAAGTCATATGGGGGGTACTCTCGTGGTGCGTCTTTGTCGCCGCCCTGCTTGCCCGTGCGGGTGGCGGGCGCCGCGGCTACCGCGGCGCGCTCGCGAGTGTGGTTGGTTTTCTCGTCGTCGTCGTAGCGTACATGGTTCTGCGGATCAGCATCGAGCAGGGGGGCGGGTTTCTGTGAGCTTGCCGATCCTCATCGATCTGGCCAAGGTCCCGGTACTAGTAGTGGGTGCCGGCGCCGTGGCTACCCGCCGGTGTAAGACGATTCTCGAGGCGGGCGGGCGCCCGGTGATTGTTGCACCGCGTGCGCGGGTCGAGATGCAGGCGCTCGTCCGGCGGCACGGCCTCGAATGGCGGCAGCGGAACTTCGAAGATGCGGATGCGTCCGGCTTCCGCCTGGTCTTCGCGGCCACCGATTCGCGCGGGGCGAATGCGCGCGCCGCCGCTGCCGGCCGGGCCGCGGGTGCGCTGGTAACCGTTGCGGATGCACCCGCTACTGCCGATTTTCACCTGCCCGCTACGGCACGCCGCGGGGACTTGGTCGTAGCCGTCGGCACCGGCGGTTCGCCGCTGCTCGCACGGCGCCTGCGTGACAAGGTTGCCGAACTGCTGACGCCGGGGCTGGAAGGTGCCGCGGCGCGCCTTGCCGGCGTACGCGGCGTTGTTCATCGCCAGTGGCCGGACCAGCCGGAGCGGAGACGGGCGTTCTGGTTTCGCCTCATCACCCCTGAGTTTCTCGACGCCGCTATCGCGGGCCGGGAAGAGGATGTGGAGCTGAGCATCACCAGATGCCTCTCGCAGTCGTAGGAGTCAACCACCAAACCGCGCCCATCGAGGTGCGGGAGCGGTTCGCCTTTGGGCGGGCCGAAGTTCCGCCTGCCCTTATCGGTCTGATAGACGGCACGGCGGCCAGTGAAGCGGTGCTGCTCTCGACCTGCAACCGCACCGAACTGTACCTGCTCTTGCCCGAAGACCGCGCGGGCATCGAGGCGGCCCGGGCGCTGCTCGCGTCGCAGGCCGGCCTCGCTCCCGCGGCGGCGGGCGCCTCGCTCTATGTTCATCGGGACCGCGCCGCCGTGACGCACCTGTTCCGAGTTACCGCCGGGCTCGACTCGATGATTTTAGGCGAGCCGCAGATTCAGGGGCAGGTGCGCGATGCCTACCTGGCGGCAGCCGCGACTTCTGCTGCCGCGGGACCTGTGGTCGGCCCCGCACTGAACCGGCTTTTCCAGCAGGCGCTCTCGGTGGGCGGCCAGGTACGCTCTGGAACCGCTGTCGGGATCGGCGCGGCGAGCGTTCCCTCGGCCGCGGTCGAGCTCACCAAGAAGATCTTCGGCTCGCTGCAAGGGCGCCGCGCCATGGTCATCGGCGCCGGCGAGATGGGGGAGCTCACCATCGAGTGCCTCCGTTCGGAAGGCGTCCGCGCTACCATTGTCGCAAACCGGACCCATGACCGCGCCTGCGAACTCGCCGAGCGCTGGCAGGGAGATGCGGTTCACTTCAGCGGCATCAGCGCTGCATTGCCGAGGGTGGACATCGTCATCTGCTCGACCGCCG
The DNA here is from genome assembly GCA_038233155.1 of Longimicrobiales bacterium. Classification (GTDB taxonomy): domain Bacteria; phylum Gemmatimonadota; class Gemmatimonadetes; order Longimicrobiales; family Longimicrobiaceae; genus JBBSMO01. The sequence continues at coordinate 10,587 of JBBSMO010000022.1, read as the reverse complement.
CGCCTCACCCGGTGCTGTCGCTCGAACGATTCCGCGAGGCGCTGCCAGCCGGTGCGCGCCACCCGCTCTGCATCATCGACATCGCCCTCCCGCGCGACGTGGATCCGCGAGTCGGTGACGAGCCCAACGTCTTCCTCTACAATGTGGACGATTTCCGGCAGATGGTGGATGATACCCTCGGCCGCCGCCGCGCCGAGCTGCCGGGTGCCGAAGCGATCATCGCGTCCGCTACCGACCAGTTCTGGGCCTGGTATTCCGCCCTTGCGGTGGTCCCTACCATCCGGGATCTGCGGTCTAGGGGCGAGGCGCTGCGCAACGACGAAATGCAGCGGCTGCTGCGCCGGCTTTCGCACCTGCCGCCCGAGGACCAGGCGGCGATCGACGCGCTGACCAAGTCGCTGCTGAACAAGCTGCTTCATTCCCCCACCGTCCGGCTCCGGCAGGCTGCCGGCAACGGGCGGGGCACCGGCGTGCTGGACACGGTCCGCTATCTTTTCGACCTAGATGCGGCCGCCGGCCACCCGGAGCCGGAAGAGGACCTGCCTTGTGGGGAATCTGTCGCCAGCCAGCCTGATCCCGGCGCGGCCGTATCTGCCGCGGATGAGGGCGCCCGGGACCCATCTTCCTGATACCAACTGCTGCAAGGATCTCCTAAAGTGAAACGCATTCTGGTTACCGGGGGCGCCGGTTTCATCGGCTCCCACGTTGCGGACGCCTACCTCCGCCGCGGCGATCAGGTGACGGTGCTCGACAGCCTGGTCCACGGCCGGCGCGAGAACGTGCCGGGCGGCGCCGAATTCGCCGGGCTCGACATCCGCGACCCCGCCGCCGCCGATCTAGTCCGCGACGGCGGCTTCGATGTCATCAACCACCACGCGGCCCAGATGGATGTGCGGGTCTCAGTTACCGATCCCCGCTTCGACGCGAGTGTGAATCTGGATGGCTTGCTGAACCTGCTCGAGGCGGCGCGGGAGTCTGGGGTGCAGCGGGTGTTGTTCGTTTCCTCGGGCGGCGTCGTCTATGGCGAGCCCGAGCATCGCCCGACTCCGGAAAGTTCTCCGAAGCTGCCGGAGAGTCCCTACGGCGTCACCAAGCTTGCTGGGGAGCAGTATCTCTACTACTACCATCGCGTGCATGGGCTTGAGTACGTCGCACTTCGCTACTCGAACGTCTACGGGCCGCGGCAAGACCCGCACGGCGAGGCCGGCGTGGTAGCCATCTTCTCTACACGGCTGCTGCGCGGGCAGCCGCTCACCGTCTTCGGCGACGGCGAGCAAACCCGCGACTATGTCTATGTGGGAGATGTGGTAGCGGCGAACCTGCGGTTGACGGATCACGAGTTCGGCGGAAAGGCGCGCTCGCTAGACGATCGGGGCTTCAATGTCGGGACGGGACTGGAAACTTCGGTCAACGAGCTCGCGAGTACAATGGTCGGGGTTTCCGGACGCGAACTTCCCATCGAACACGCGGAGGCGCGGCCCGGCGAGCTGATGCACTCGAGCCTGGATGCGTCGCGCCTGCGAAACCTTGGCTGGCAGCCGCGCACCGATCTGGAAACCGGGTTGCGCGAGACGTACCAATGGATCAGCGATCACACTCCGGCTGAGGCGGCCAGGTCGTGACGCTCCTTTTCTCGATGATCCAAGCGGGCGGGGGCGAAGCGCTCACGCCGTGGGGGATGATCACCGACGGTACGCTTTCGACCAAACTCATCCTGCTGGTGCTGGTCGTCTTTTCCTTCGCGTCGTGGCTGATCCTGATCTGGAAATTCGTTCAGTTCCGGCGCCTAAGCGCGGAAGCGGACCGGTTCCTAGATGAAATCGAGAGCGCGCAGAGGTTGGAAGATGCGTATCGCAGCCTGATCGAGCTGCCGGAGTCGCCGTTTAGCCGGGTGTTCCGCCGCGGAGTGAACTTTTTCTCGGAGCTGCGCCCGGGGGCATTGCGCGCCGAGTCAGCGACCGAGGGGTTGACGCACACGCAGCTCGAAGCCCTCCGCCTCGTCCTAGAGAAGGAAGAAGGCACCGAACGCGACGACATGTCGCACGGCATCCAGTGGCTGGCGGTGATCGCGACCGTGTCTCCGCTGCTCGGCCTGCTGGGAACGGTGTTAGGGGTGATGAACTCGTTCATCGGAGTAGCCGCGGCGGGCTCCGCTAATATCAGCGCGGTCGCGCCGGGCGTGGCGGAGGCACTGATCACCACCGTAGCGGGACTGGTCGTGGCGATTCCCGCCGCCATTGCGTACAACTACTTCGTCAACCGCCTGAATCTGTTCATGGGCGAGCTCGAGGGCTTCTCGAGCGAATTCATCGGTACGCTCGCCAGGGAAGGGCGCGTCTGATGCCACGCCGCCGCGGCCGGATCGACACTCTCGCGACCAACGCCGAGATCAACATCACCTCGCTCGTGGACGTCGCCTTCACCTTGCTCGTTATCTTCATCATCACCGCGCCTATCATGCAGGGCGGGGTAGAGGTGAACGTGCCGCGGGCGCAGGCGGAGCCAATCTCATCTCCGGAAGGGGTGATCGTTTCCATAGATGATCAAGGTGAAATCTTCATCGGCGAGGCGCTCGTTCCGTGGGAGGGCTTCGAAGCGGCCATCACCGATGTGGTGCGCAAGGAAAGCGCGAGCAGTGTCTATCTTCGCGCGGACAAAGCCGTGCCGTACGGCGACGTGCTGCGCGTGCTCGGCGCGATGAAAGCGCTCGATCTCGCGACTGTCGGCCTCGTCGCCGAGCCCGAGCTCACCCCCCGCCGCGGGCGCGGCTGACGGTGGCGAAGAGCGACGGGACGCGTTTCGGCGCTGCGGCAGCGGGCTCCGCGGTGCTGCATGCCGCGGCGATCGGGCTTTTCTGGTTCTCGGCGTCGCGCGCGACGGAACTCCCGGCGATGCGCATCTACGCTGTGAACATCGTGTCGCCGCCGCCCGCCGCCGTCGGCGACCCCGCGCCGGAAGTCGCCGCGCCGGAGCCGGAGCCCGAAGCTCCCGAGCCTGTCGCCGAACCCGAGCCGCAGCCCGAGCCCCCTCCGCCCCCGCCTCCGAAACCGGAACCGGCGCCGCCCAAGAAGGCAGAGCCCAAACCGCCGCCCAAGAAGGAGCCGCCGCCGAAGCCCGCACCCAAGCAGGAGGAGGCACCGAAGCGGCCGGCCGAGCAGCCAAAGCCGACGCCGGCGCGGGGAGCGAACCCGCAGGCATCCTCCGCTGGGGGAGAGGGGCTGAACGTCAAGGTGGAAGGGGTGCAGTTCACCGATCCCGCCTACCTCGAGAACATCATCAGGCAGGTGAACCGCTACTTTCGGCCGCCCACCGGCTCCCGGACAGATGTGGTCGAGGTGGTATTTTGGATCAATCGCGACGGCTCGGTGTCAGATATCGATCTGGGTCGTGCTTCCGCCTCCTTCGCCTTCCGTTCGGCTGCGATGGAGGCGGTCGAGCAGGCAGGTTTGAACCGGGCCTTTGGCCCGCTGCCATCGTCGTATCCGGCGGACCGGCTGCCAGTTGCGTTCGAGTTCCGGCCCGCCCGCTGATTCCGATGTGCATCGTTCAATTCCGGGCTTCCCCTATGTATCGCCGAGAAAAGCGTTGAAAAACACGATGGTACCGCGACGTTGCCGTTCTGATGTACCGCAACGTTGTCATTCTGAACGAAGTGAAGAATCTCCCAGGGAACACGGCAGATCCCGTTGGCAAGCTCCCTTCGGCTCCGTGCGGGGCATGCAGGGCGGGCAAGGTAGATCCGCCGCTCCTTTCAGGATGACGAAGCGGAGGCGGCAGCATGCATCGCTGGTGAGCCGTAGTCAGAACCAGCGCAGAGCTGTGCACCTTCTCACCAGCCTGCTCGTATTCCCTGCGCTCGCGCTGCTCCTGGTTCCGGCACTTGCCGCCGCGCAAGATCCCGGCGGGGTTCGTCTGGGTTTGCGATACCAGGCCGAATACCAGCCGGGGCTGGTCGTGCTGCCCTTTTCTGCTGCCGCGAGCGCGGCGGAGACGGAGTCGATCCGCGGGATCATCCGTCAGGACCTGGACTACAGCGACCGGTTTTCCCTGCGAGAGGCGACCGGAGTGCGGTCGGGCGAAGAGATCAACGTGCCGCTCTGGAAGGAGCGCGGGGCGGACTACGTAGTGGAAGGAACGCTCCGCCCGCGGGCGGGCGGGGTAGCGCTCGAGCTGCGCCTGCACGACGCCGTCTACGGGCGGGTCAAGGGAGAGGGGTCTTTCAACCTGCCGATGCCCGGCGACCCGAACTTTCGGATGGCAGTGCACGCGGCGGCCGACGAGTTGGTCCGCTGGGCCACGGGCGACCCTGGCATGGCTGCCTCGCGCGTGGCCTTCGTCCTCGAAGGGCGCGGCTCGAAGGAGATCTACATCGCCGATTACGACGGCGAGAATGTGCAGCGTTTCACGAGCGACGGCACGACGACGCTATCGCCTGCTTGGTCGCCGGACGGGCGGCGGCTCGCCTACACATCGTTCCGCAACGGGACGCCCGCGTTGCTCGAGCGCGAGCTGGGTTCCAGCCGCGCGCGCTTGCTTTCTGACCGCCAAGGTATCAACATAACCCCTGCGTATGCCCCGGACGGGCAGCGTATTGCCTTTGCTACGACGTACGGCGGCGCTACCGAACTCGCGATCTACAACCGGGAGCGCGGCTGCTGCCTCGAGGCGTTGACGGAAGGGCGGCGCTTCGATTCATTGTCGCCCGCTTGGGCACCGGACGGGCAGCGCTTCGCCTTCGTCTCCAACCGCTTGGGCGGGCCGCAGGTGTACGTGATGTCGCCCGGCGGCAGCCCGCGGCTGATTTCGGACTATGTCTACGGCCAGTCCAGCTACAACACCGCGCCGGATTGGTCCCCGCGTGGCGACTGGGTTGCGTACGCAAGCCGCATCAACGGCCAGCACCAGTTGAAGATGGTCCCGGCCGCTGGCGGTGCGGCGCGGCTGCTGACCAACGAGGGGTCCAACGAAGACCCGAGCTGGGCGCCGGATGGGCGCCATGTGGTTTTCGCCTCGACCCGCGAGGGCGGTGGGCTGTTCGTGCTGGATACCGTGAGCGGGCGCGTTCGCCCGCTGCTGCGCGGCCGCGGGTACGGCCTCCCGGCGTGGTCGCCGCCGTTGATGAAAGCTTCCGTAGTAACCATGTCCGGCGGCAACTGAGCCGCAACCGGCGCAATGAAAGCGCCTATTCACTGTCCCCCATTGTAAGGAACGACCGATGATGACGCCCCGCCAGTTGTCCACCCTAGTCCTGGTTGTGTTCGCGATGGGCGCGTGCAAAAAGCGCCAGCCGCCCGAAACACCTCCGCCTCCCGCCGCTGTCACAGACGATTCCGCGGCGCGCGAGCGCGCCCGGGCCGATTCCGTTGCCGCCGCCGAAGCCGAGCGCGAGCGGATGGCGCGCGAGAGCGCCGCCGCAATGGCACGTGCCCGGGAGATGCTCACCGACCGCGTCCACTTCGAATACGACAGCTTCAATCTAGACAGCCAGGCCGAGCAGCGGCTGCAGATGAAGGCGGAGATCCTGCGTTCCAATCCCGGCATCCAACTGCGGGTGGAAGGGCATGCGGACGAGCGCGGCTCTACCGAGTACAATCTCGCCCTGGGGCAGCGCCGGGCAGAAGCGGTGCGGAGCTTCCTCGGCAACTACGGCATCGGCACCGAGCGAATCAACATCACCAGCTACGGGGAAGAGCAGCCGCTGGTCGAGGGATCAAGCGAATCGGCGTGGGCGCAGAACCGGCGCGCTGAGTTCACGGTGACGGGCGGCGAAATCACCAACCCGCCAGCCGGAGCCGACTGATGAACCCGAGGGTGGCGGTGCTGCTGCTGGCTGCAGCGCTGTTGGGTGGTTGCGCTACCAAGCGGGATCTGCGGGATCTGCAGACGGAGATCGACTCGATGCGCAGCTCGCAGCTCGCGATGCTTGAGCGGCTCGAACAGCAGAATGCCATGATCCTGGATTCGCTGGCCAACCAAGGGATGCGCATGCGCGGCGACTTCGGCAACCGTCTGACCGCCATCGACCGGCAGCTCGTCCAGGTGCAGGAGCTGGCGGGCCAGGGGCAGGCGCAGCTTTCGCAGATGCGGGAGCAGATTCGCGCACGCGAATCGGCTATGGCGCTGCCACCCACGGGTCCGGCGCCTTCGGGCTCGCCGGAAGAAATCTACAATGCGTCTGTTGACGCCTTGCGGCGCGGCAGTTTATCGACCGCGCGCAGCGGGTTCGAGGAGTTTCTTCGCGCCTACCCGCAGCACCCCCTCGCCGCGGATGCGCAGTTCTACGTCGGCGAAAGCTTCGAGCAGGCCAAGGATCTGCCGCGCGCCCTCGAAGCGTACGGCAGGGTCCTCGAACTGTACCCAGCCTCGGCCAAGGCGCCTGCCGCCCTGTACCAGGCGGGGCTGATCGAGATCGAGAGAGGCAACGCCGACCGCGCCCGTACGCTTCTCAACCAAGTAGTAAGCGCATACCCGCGCAGCCCGGAAGCGGAGCAGGCGAAGGACCGGCTCGCGAGACTGCGGCGCTAGCGCGCTGCGCGCGAGTACCAAGTACTGAGTACTTGGTACCCAGTGCCACGGCCCCCTCTCTCCGGACCTCTCCCCCTTGCCGGGAGCGGGAACCAAACGCGTGGCTCCTCCTTTCTGTTCTCCCCCTCTCCCTCCTTGGGAGAGGGGGCCGGGGGGTGAGGGCGCGTAGTGCGGGAGTGCGCTTCGGTTTCGGCAGCTGTTCCGTCCGCGAGGACGGGCTGTGCCGTGCCGGGGGTTTTATACTCCCGGCAGCGCGGCGGTGCGGCTTTGATTCGCCTGCGTAGGAAACCGCTGGCCGCGTTGGTGGTAGAACACAGGGGTTGTCGGCGCTGGGCCGGCTTTCTGTCGCGAGCGCGAGATCAAGATGCGGTGTCCGTTCTGCCAGCATACTGAAGACCGGGTGGTAGACTCCCGCAGCAGCCGGGAGGGTCGCGCCGTGCGCCGGAGGCGGGAATGCCTCGAGTGCGCGCGGCGCTTCACCACCTATGAATACATCGAGGAACGGCCGCCGCAGGTGCGCAAACAGAGCGGCGAGATGGAGCCGTACGACCGCCGCAAGCTGCTGCAGAGCATTCAGATCGCCTGCGCGAAGCGGCCGGTCGGCGCGGCCGAAATCGATGGCATCATCGAGGAGATCGAGCGGGAGCTCGATCGCAGCGATGTACCCGAGACCTCGAGTAGCATACTCGGGCAGCGCGTGATGGATAGCTTGAAGAAGCTGGACCACATCGCCTACGTCCGATTCGCTTCGGTGTATCGTAACTTTCAGGATCTCACCGAGTTCTCCGAAGAGATCAAGAATTTGGACGAGCGCAGTGCGCGCGCGCAGCTCCGCCGCTATCAACAAGAGCTGCCACTCGCTTCCCTGGAAGAGACGCCGGTGTGAGAGGTACCCTGTCGGACGGCCGCAAAGTGCCCCTTTTTCAGCGCATAGGCGGCGAAATGCCCTTTCTGGACCACCTCGAGGAGCTGCGCTGGCGGCTGCTCTGGAGCCTGCTTGCCGCCTTTGTTTGCGTGGGCATCGGTTTCTTCCTGGTCATGCGCTTCGAGGTGCTCGGGGTCCTGATCGAGCCGATCCGGCCGTTCCTAGGCGATACGCGCCTCAAGTATCTGAGCCCTACGGATCCCTTCTTCGTTACCTTGAAGCTGGGGATTCTAGTCGGCCTGGTGCTCGCGGCGCCGATAGTGGTCTACCAGATCTGGGCCTTTCTCTCGCCTGCGTTGATGCCGGCAGAGCGCCGCGCGATCATCCCGAGTCTGTATCTCGGCGTGGTGCTGTTCGCGATCGGGGTATCGATGGCGTACCTGATCGTGCTTCCGGTCACCCTCGAGTTTACGATGGGGTTTCAGACCGAAAGCCTCGAGCAGGCCATCACCATCGACGCCTACCTAGCGGTGGTCACGCGGCTGCTGCTGGCATTCGGCTTGGTGTTCGAGCTGCCGGTCGTGATCCTGGTTCTATCGGCTCTAGGGCTCGTCACACCCGAGTTTCTCGCCTCGAAGCGACGGCATGCCGTGGTCGGCATCACAATTCTTTCCGCAGTGATCACCCCGGGTGATGTAATCACTGTAACTTTGATGATGATGGTGCCGCTGGTTCTGCTCTACGAATTCGGCATTACCCTGTCGCGCCTGGTCGCCCGCGGCCGGGCGAAGCGCGCCGCTGCTCTAGAAGCGGAGGCGGCCGGATGAGCCGCCGCCCGTCCGTAATCGCGCTAGCGGCGCTGTCGCTGCTTGTCTCGCTGCTCTGCGCACCCCAAGCCCGCGCCCAGGACCCGCCGCCCGACTCCGTCGCCGCACCGGATTCCGTCGCCCCCGGCGACACGGTCCGCGCGGCCCCCCCGCCAGCTTCCGTAGCCGCGGATTCGCTGCTGCAGGTGCTGCTCAGGCTGCCCGGTTACACCGCCGTCCGCTACAAGGGCAACCAGGCCGAGTTCCGCTCGGACTCGGGCGGCGTGCTCCGCCTCGAAGGGGAAGCCGAGGTGTCGCGCCAGGATCTGAACCTCACGGCGGACAGCATCACCTATTGGCAGCGCAGCAAGGATGTACGTGCGGTGGGCAGTCCAACATTTCAGGGCCAGCAGCAACAGCTCGCGGGCGAGGTGCTGCTCTACAACCTCGACACGCAGCGCTCGAGGGTGCGCGGGGCGCGCACCAAGATCAGCCAGGGTGCCGACTGGTACGTGACGGGTGACCTGGTCTCTGAGGGCACCGAGCGGCTGTACGCAACCGAGAGCAGCTTCACCTCGGACGACCGCGAGGACCCGCAGTACCACTTCCAGGCGAAGGAGATCAAGGTGATCCGCGACCGGCTGATCGTCGCGCGCCCCGTCTGGCTCTACTTCAAGAATGTGCCGGTACTGCCGTTGCCTTTCATCGTGCAGGACATGACGCAGGGGCGGCGCAGCGGACTGCTGACGCCCGAGTTCAGCGTGAACGACATCGTCCGGACCTCGTCCGGGTACACCCGCGAAATCTCGAACCTCGGCTTCTATTGGGCGCTCAACGAATACATGGGCGCCGAGCTGAGCGGCGGGTGGCGCAGCGGCAGCTACAGCTCGTTGCGCTCCGCGCTGCAGTACCGGTGGCGCCGCCAGTTTCTCGAAGGGCGGCTCGGCGCGCGGCAATTCTGGCGCGAAGGCGGCGGCCGCGAGCTGACGCTGGACGGGAACACCTCCTGGCAGCCGGATGAGCGCACCCGGGTGGCGGGCTCGGGCAGCTACGCCTCGTCTTCCAGCTTCATCCGCAGCCAGAGCACCGACCCGCGCGAATCGCAGAACCTGACGTCGAATTTCTCCGCGAACCGGCGCTTCGACTGGGGCACAGTGGACCTCGGCGCCCGCCGCTCGCAGGCAATCGACGACGGCCGGGTAGACCTGACGCTGCCGCAGCTAGGGGTGTCGTTCACTCCGCTCACTTTCTTCCGTGCCCCCCCGTCAGAGGCGCGGTGGTACAACAACGCGTCGTTGACGGCCAGCGCGTCCGCCTCACAACAATCGGTTTCCGTGGCGGGAGATTCGGCCAGCATCGCGAGACAGCAAGAAAACACCACAAAAACCAACTTCTCCGGGCGACAATCACTGACCGTCGGGAACCTGTCGCTTTCCACGAATGCGAGCCTCAACCGTCAGTTGCTCGAAGGGCTGATTACGCCCGATACTGCGCTACGGGACCGGCGGAACGATGATTCGGGAGATTGGAGCGCGAATGTCAGTTATCGGATTCCCCTCATCGGCTCTACATCCGTGACGCCGGCTCTTGGGCTCTCGCAGCGGGTGGCGCGAAACGACCGATCCGAGGGTGCGTACGTGGCATCCCCTACGCGCCTGAACTTCGGCGCCTCCATCTCCCCAAGTTTGTTCGGCTTCTTCCCGGGAATAGGCCCGTTCAGCGGCATTCGCCATCATGTGCAGCCATCCGTCAGCTACAATTATTCGCCGGAGGTAGAGCAGGACTCTCTGCAGAGGAGCGTCTTTGGTACGTTTGGCGGAAACACCCAGAACGTGATCTCCATTGGCCTTACTCAGACCTTTGAGGCGAAGTTGCGACCCAAAGAGGCGGCGGAACAGGCACAGCGGGCGGATTCTCTGGCGGATACGACCGGCGTGCAGGCACAACCCTCCGCTCGCCCGGCCGATGCGGAAAAGGTCACGGTGCTGTCGCTGAATACCACCGCGGTAGGGTACGACTTCGTTCGTGCCTCGAAGGGCGAGAGCGGCTTCACGGCCCAGTCGGTGAACAACTCGATCCGCTCCGACTTTCTGCAAGGGCTGAACATCGATGTAACGCACGACCTCTTCGACGAGAGCGGCCTCGACCGGACCAACCCGGATGACGTGGGGCGCAACGGGCGGTTCGCTCCTCATCTGCAGCGGCTGAACGCTTCGTTTTCGCTCGGCCAGAGTTCCGGACTCGTGCGGCGGCTGCTCGGTTTCTTCGGCGGCTCTGATGAAGGCGGCGCGGAGGCGAACCCAGGCTTGATTCCAGGACAGCAGGAAGGCGGAGATGTTGCCCCGGCGGGAACCGGAACCTTCACGCAGAACCCGTTGAGCGCCGGCCGGG
>JBBSMO010000021.1:0-12627 GCA_038233155.1 Longimicrobiales bacterium | reverse complement strand
TCCGGGCACGCCTCGGATTATGACGCGCTGCTGGACAGGATCGGCGACGCCCGGCTGGTTCTTTTGGGCGAGGCGACGCATGGCACCCACGAATTCTACGCCGAGCGCACCCGCATCACCCAGCGATTGATAGAGGAGAAGGGGTTTACAGCGGTCGCCGTGGAGGCCGACTGGCCCGACGCCTACCGCGTGAACCGCTTCGTTCGCGGCGCTTCCGAAGATGCCAGCGCGAACGAGGCGCTATCGAGCTTCACGCGCTTCCCGGCCTGGATGTGGCGCAACGTCGACGTGCTCACATTGGTCGATTGGCTGCGGGAATACAACCAAGCGCGGCACCCGCATCACCCGAGCGTCGGTTTCTACGGCCTGGACCTATACTCGCTCTTCACCTCCGCTGCGGCGGTGCTGTCGTACCTGGATGAGGTCGACCCGGATGCCGCGCGCCGCGCGCGGTACCGGTATTCATGCTTCGATCAGTTCGGAGAAGACAGCCAGGCGTACGGCTACGCGGCCGAGTTCGGTATGACCGAAAGCTGCGAAGACGCCGCGGTGCAGCAGCTCATCGAGCTGCGGCGGCAGGCGGGCGAGCTAGCGCAACGCGACGGGCGCATTCCCGAGGACGAGTTTTTCTATGCCGAGCAGAATGCGCGCCTGGTCAAGAACGCCGAAGAGTACTACCGCAGCATGTTCCGCGGCCGCGTCTCCTCGTGGAACCTGCGCGACCGGCACATGACGGATACGCTCGGTGCGCTGCTCGGTCACTTCGGGGGCAAAGGACTCGACCCGCGCATCGTCGTATGGGCCCACAACTCGCACCTTGGCGATGCGCGCGCCACGCAGATGGGAGACCGGGGCGAGTGGAACGTCGGTCAACTAGCGAGCGAGAAGTGGGGAGATGATGCGTTCCTGGTCGGTTTCACCACCCACAGCGGCACGGTAACCGCCGCATCGGATTGGGGTGCGCCCGCCGAACGGAAGACGGTACGGCCAGCCCTGCCAGGAAGCTATGAGGCGCTCTTCCATGATGCGGGCATCCCGCGCTTCGTATTGCCGCTTGGGAGCGATGGCGCAAAGGTGCCGGGGCGTCGGCTCGAGCGGGCGATCGGCGTCCTCTACCGGCCGGAAACGGAGCGGCAGAGCCACTATTTCGAGGCGGAACTCGGTGCGCAGTTCGACACCGTCATCCACATCGACCAATCCCGCGCACTCGAGCCGCTCGAACCCGGCGATCGGTGGCACGCGGGAGAAGTACCGGAGACGTTTCCGAGTGGCCTCTGACGACCGGCACCGGAGATGAGCCAGGCAGCCAACACCTCTTCAGGGCAGAGACCGCCCCTCGGATGTCAGCCGCGCCAGCAGGTCGCCTTGCTCGTTTTCCGCCTCGGCCAGTGCGCGCAGAGCGGGAACAGCGGGCTGGCGCGCACCGCACGGCCTGCAGAGGAGTGTCCGGTGCCTGCCGAAGCTCACCAGCTCCCAGCGGCCGGTGCAATCATCGTCCGCATGATCCAAGCGCAACGGGCTTCGCCGCACCGGCTCCGCGAGAGTCTCTGCTGAAACCTCGAGGCGCGGCTCGAAGTGACAGGCGAAGCAGGTCATCGAGTGGGGAAGATTGATGAAGCTACCGAGACGGAGCTCGAGCTGCCGCCCGCAGCGCGGGCAGGCGCCGGAGAAGGCGCAGACCAGATACCGCCCGGTCCAATACCGGTACGCCAGATACACGCCCGCTACCATCGCCCCCGCCGCCCACGGATAGTGCGGCGGCACCCAGAGCAGCAGCGGGACCGCGCCCCAGCAGAGCACCAGTGCCATTGCCGCCCGCGCGAATCGCTCCGGAGCCGTGCGATACACGAGCACCACCTTCGCCAGTGACGCGGCGTGCGCCCGCAGCGTAAGCTGCGCGGGCGGGGCATGCGAGTGAAGCTTTTTCATGGGCAACCCCGGAAATTCTGAACACCGGCCGCTCACCCTGTTTCCGCTCGGCGAAACGGCCGCCTTCGAAGAATAGCGAGCCCGCCCGAGCGGATCAACCCCCGGCCGCTGCCCGGCAACTCCTGCCGGCCCCGGTAAGCCATTCCCCGGCCCTTCCGGACCCCCGGTACCCCCGTGTCATCCTGAAGGAGCGGAGCGAGGGAAGGATCTCCTGCCGCACCGCAGGAGATCCTTTGCTACGCTCAGAATGACAGCCGCTGAGGCCAGAATGACAATTCGGTTCACGCCGGCGGCACCGCCTTCCCCGGCCCTTCCCCCGCAAGGGGGAAGGGAGAAAGGCAGGAGCATCGCCGCTACCTGGTTTCAAACAGGCGCCATTCCCCATTCCCCATTCCACTACTCCTCTCCGGGCGGCGCGTGCCGGCCGGGCGAGGGCACTGGCGGGTCGTGCTTTTCGATCGGTGCGCCGTAGGGCAGGCCTTGCGCCTCGAGCACATCCGCCGCCACGGCTCCCGCTAGCTCGTCGCGGGCGTCGTGCAGAGATTCCCTAGCTGCGCGGAACCGCAGGCCCGAGCTCTGGCAGGCGAGGTCGCATAGCTTCACGATCTTGTCGACCGCCTCAGCATTCAACGCGATTGGCTCCGGAATGGGCGCGGTGACGGCGTCGCCGCGGTCGAAAGCCTCGAGCACCGCGCGCGTGCGGGACAACACGGCTGCCCGTACGTACAGCTCGATCGCCATGTCGGCGAGCCGTGTCACGACGAGTTGCCGCTGCACGATATCGGCACCATAGCGGCGGATCGCGCGCTCGGCCGCCGCGCGCAGATCGCGCGTATGCTCCTCGAGGTAGCGCATGTGAACCCGCAGCCGCGGGTGGACCTCGCCCTCGATGGCCGGCTCGCCCCGCCGGAGCGCCAACCGCACCCGTTCGCCGGCGAAGCCGGTGATGGTACCGAGCTTCTGGATGGGGTCGCGCAGCGCCGAACCCAGCTCGCGCAGATACTCGCCTGGCCCCTCGAGGCCGGAGAGGCCGATGAAGAGCCGCAAGACCTCGGTTGTCCCTTCGAAGATCCGGGTGATGCGGGCGTCTCGGTACATCCGCTCGTACGGGTACCCTTTGACGTAGCCGCGGCCGCCGGCGATCTGGACGGTTTCGTCTACCGCCCGGTCCAGCGCCTCCGAATTCCAGATCTTGGCTGCCGCCGCCTCGAGCGCGTAGTTCGTATCCCCGTGTTCGGTCAATCCCGCAGTGAAGTAGGCGGCGCTTTCCGCGGCGAATGCGTCAGCGGCCATGTTTGCCAGCTTGTCGCGGATCAGCTCAAAATCTGCGATGGGCGCGCCGAACTGCTCGCGCTCCGTAGCAAAGGCAGTCGCCATCTCGAGGCACTGCTTGATCCCGCCGGCCGCACCCCCAGCCAGCCCCGTGCGCCCCGAGTTCAGCACCTCCATTGCGAGCCGAAACCCGCCGCCTACCTCTCCCAGCAGGTTCTCACGCGGCACCCGCACATCCCGGAAGGTCAACTCGCACTGGTTCGAGCCGCGCGCCCCCATCTTCCGGAGCGGCTCGCCACGCTCATAGCCCGCCATGTCCGGGCGGAGGATGAACGCCGTCACCCGGTCCTTGATCTCGCCATCGACTTCGGTCGGCACCTGCGCGAAAGCGACGATGATCTCCGAGAAGGATCCGTTGCCGATCCAGATCTTGGCTCCGTTGAGGACGAACGAGCCATCCGGCTGCGGCTCCGCACGCGCGTGCAGCCCCGCCACGTCGCTGCCCGCGAGCGGCTCGGTGAGTGCGAACGATGCCATCCACTCGCCCGTAGCGGCTTTGAGCAGGTATTGCTGTTTCTGCTCTGGCGTGCCAGCGAGCACGATCCCCTTGATGCCGATGGAGAGATGCACCCCGAAGATGATCGCGAGCCCTACGTCGTAGCCGGTGATGAACTCGAAGATCCGCGTGTACGCCGGCTGAGCGAGCCCCATGCCGCCGAACTCCTTGGGGAGCGAAACGCCGAACAGGCCGAGCTGCTTCAATCCTTCGAGCAGCCCGTCCGGCAGCCGCTCGTGCTCATCAACCCAGGCGCGGTCGAGGTTTTCGTCCAGATACCCGCGCAACTCGCCCAGCAGCGCGTCGACCCGCTCATGCTCCGCGCGGGTGATCTGGGGGTAGGGAAACAGCAGCTCGTCGTCTATGTTGCCGACGAACAACTGGCGGATCAGCGAGGGGTTGTCGGAAGCCATGGGCGGCAAAGCAGGCTACGGGGGGCTAGGTGCGAACCGTTCAAAATGGGGCATGGCGTGTGCCAATAAAGCGCTAGAACCGAGGTCCACCAAAGAAAAGACCCCGTGGCGTTCGCCACGGAGTCCCAAATGAGTCAGAGTCGACCCCCTCTTGTCAGGGGACGGTGCCCGTCGGCGGCGCGCGAAGCGGACAGCTTGAACTCGTGCATGCATTGATATATTGACTGTAAGTCTTCGAGACCCCGGCCGACGTGGCTGTTACACCCGACGTGGCTGTCACCCGAAGATAAAACGGTCCGTCCCCACTCTGGATTGATCGGGTATATGTCGTACCCGTGCCAAGCTGCGACCAGGTTGAGCTTGAAGGCGAACGGCTCTCCCACCGGAATGTATATGCCCCACTACCCCCGGAGGCAGAGGCAGTCCACGTATACGTGCCGGGCGTGTTGATGTACGTTGGCCCTGAAAAGGACACGCCAAGGTTCCATGCCCAGTTTTTATACCAGTCGTAAGCAAGCCGTGGCTGAATCCGGCTCATGTCGCTGCAGAGGTAGGCAGCCCATTCGCCGTTTAGAATTCCACGGATCGGGTAGTCAGTGCCTGGGCAACTACCGCCGAACGCGTGCTCGTGTATCTGACTGAAGTAGAAGGTTTTTTCCCAGCGGCTGGACGCGGAGGCACCTCGCATGCCTGTGTAGATCGTCTGAAGATAGGTACGTTGTACAGTTTGGTTCGGAGATGTGTCCTCACCCACCTCGGTAAGCCACAAGGGCCAACGCCAGCCGCCACTGACTCCGTTCAATTCGCCCGATAGAGCCTTCATCACATTCACGATAGTAGGCGGATCGCCGTACATGTGCATAGCTACGACATCCGTTGTACCACCCACTGCGTTCAGAAGGCGCCGTAATTGCGGATGCTGTACGGTAGTATCCGCGGGTGTGCGTACATAAGCGAACTCAGCCACCACTACCTTGTCGCCGCTAGCCCGAATAATCGGCGCTGCGCGTTGCACCAAAGCGATGTACTCGCCCCACGGATCCGACCCGCAGCCGGTGAAGAATGCGGGTGCATTTGGTTCGTTCCAGATGGACCAGTGGGTTACGTAGGGGTACTTGTTTACCAACCCCTGGACGAATTGGTCCCAGTCGGGATAGAACTCCGGGCACGGGGCGTAGTTGGACGCTCTGCCTCTATTAGCCCACGACGGGGTGGCATGGATCGTTCCAAGCACCTTCAACCCGCGGCTACTCGCGTTCTGCACAGCCAGGTCCATATCAGGGGCGCTCAGAACGCCCCCGCGCGTCTTCTGAATGTCGTTCCAATAGAACGTCAAGCGTACCCATCCGATATTGGCATCACGCGCGTAGTTTGCCAGCGTTGCCCCAGTGGTGCGTCCTAAGACAGTGTTGATTCCATATGGCTCCTTACTTTCCGGCGCGATCATTACTCCCTGTATCGCATGCGACGCGTCGTTGGAAATAGCCGCCGCCGACTGGTTGGGTAACGTCGAGTCACTGCAAGCGAACTGGACCGAGAGCAACAGACTGCAAGCGAGCGCCCGCAGCACGGCGGGCTGCCGACCTGGGAAGCGACGGGAGCGCGGACGGACGGGCCGGGCGTTTTTCATTCGGACCTCTCGAGAGTTGGTTACGAGCGCATCGGGAGAGAGGATGCACAATCAGTTTACATCGACCCCGGCCGGTTGGCAAGGCTGATAAAAACAGCGCATCCACAATCGGGATGCGGATCCGCGGATACAGAATGCTCTTTAGGATTTCTACTCTACCACTGTCCGCGCTGCAACCGCTACCCTATGCAGCCGTGCCGTTACCGAGTCCGTGTGATGCTCGTATCAATCGCGCCAGACATCTGTGTTCGTTGCACATCGTGAATCGAGGCTCATCTCTGATTCGCAGCGAGACTGACTCACCCGACCCGGCTGCGCGGTAAGCACCTTCCACTCCAACAGCTTCCGATGCAGTGCCCGCCCAACGACCGCATGGCCATGTTCGTTCCAGTGTGCATCGTACGGGGACTCGAAACGGATGCTGTCCTGGCGGAACGCCTCGGAAAAGGAGTCGGAAAGATCGAGCAGAAAGCACCGCGAGATGTTGTCGCAGGCGTCTGCGAGCAGACCATTGAGCCAGATCACGTTGCTCGTTTCGAGCCGGCCGGCGTAGAGATCGAAGCGCGGAGCGTCCACCAGGAAGACGAGCGGGATTTCCGGGTTTTCCGCGCGCAGCCGCTGTAGTACATAGGAGACAGCTCCTTTGATCGATTCGCGGTTGGCGGCGGCACGGTCGACTTCGATGTTGGCGTTCAGTTCGCCGCCGCGCCGGATCACTTCGGTGAGGCCGCCGATGTGCGCATTCAACCACAGGTAGCGGGCGAGCGCACTCGTGCGAATCAACTGATTTCTCGGCGGCGAACTATATGGCAGGACCTGCGTCTCGCGAAAAGCGCCATCAGTGTACGACAACTGCAGGTACGTCGGATGGTAGAAGAGGCTGCGCAGGCTCTCGTCGAAGTCGTTGTGCACGACGTTAAAGACCAGCACATCCGGGTGGAAGCGCTCACGAACATACCTCGCAACGTGCAAATACTGGCTCAGCGCAGCGCCCTGCATTCCGAATCCGTATACGATGTAGTCCGTACCAAGCTGGCGGCGCAGTACCGCGACGAAGTTCTCGTCCGGATCCACCTGCTGTGCCTCCACGAAAGAGTCGCCGATGACGGCAATCAGCGGCTTGTCATGTGGAGCGGGCGCGTAGTCGATGGCGCTAGGCCATCCTTCGTTGTTGATGCGCCAGCTGGCGCGCTGTTGCGCCAGCATTCCCGCGGTAAAAACCCCCGTTGCCGTTCTGTTAGGATCGTATCGCAAAACGTTCTCGGACCCGCTGGACTTGTACGGAATCTCGGCCGCGGGAATAACCGTTCGGAAGATGACTTCTAGCAGAACGACGAGCAGCAGGCAGGTCGGAACCGTGATCAGGACCAGATTCCGGAAAGCCCGCCTCATCTATTCTCCGGTATAGACAACGGCCTCACTTGCGGACGACGTAGTCGCCCAGCACCAACAGATCGAGGCCGCTGCGGCGGAATGTGCTCCACGCGTCCGCGGGAGAGCTGACCATCGGCTCGCCGCGCAGATTGAAGCTGGTATTCATTAGGACAGGCATACCGGTCGCATCGCCGAAGCCACGTACTAGGTCGTAGTAACGCGGGTTCCACTCGCGCCGCACCGTCTGTAGTCGCCCTGTTCCTTCATGATTGACTGCCGGGACTGCAATTCCCGCCTCGTGCTTCCACGGCAGAACCAAGAGCATGTACCTGGCGGGATACTGGCGCTCCGGCTCTGGCAGACCCTCGAAAAGATCGGATGCACATTCCTCCGGCAAGACCGGAGCGAACGGGCGGAACGGCTCCCGGAACTTGATCTTCTCGTTGACGATCTCCTTCATCTCGTCCCGGCGCGGATCCGCTAGAATACTCCGGTTTCCCAGGGCCCTCGGGCCCCATTCGAAGCGTCCCTGCATCCAGCCGAGAACCTTTCCCAAGGTCAGATCATCGACCAATCGCTCGTTAAGCCTCTGTTCGTCTTCGTACCGCTCGTGGGAAATTCCGTTGGCGGTCAAGAACTCGTGAATTTCAGCCGCACCGTACTCCTCGCCCAAGTAGGCATCTTCCATAACCCACCGCCGCGGTCGCCCGAGAAGTGCATGGTAGGTGTACAGCGCCGCCCCGACGGCCCCGCCGGAGTCGCCGGCAGCGGGGTGGATGAAGAGCTCCTCGAACCGTGTCTCGCGGAGTATTCGTCCGTTAGCGACACTGTTCAGGGCCACGCCGCCCGCCATACAGAGCCGGGGCAAACCCGTCCGGCGGTGCAGATCGTTCGCGATCTTGAGGAGGGTGTCTTCCGTCACCCGCTGAATGCTGGCGGCGACATCGGCGTAATACTGGTTTCGCGCACACTCAGCCTCATCCGACCGACGCCCCGGGTGAGTCCGGGCGGTGAAGAAATCGGCTCGCGGATCCCGCGGGGCTCCGAACAGCTCCACGAATTTCGCGCTGAAGGAGTGCTCATGAGAGTGCTGGAAGCTGAAATACTCCATGTTGAGCCGGAAACTTCCGTCACCAGCCACATCGATGGTCTCGTATACCTTGTCCTGATACTGCGGCTCACCATACGGAGCCATTCCCATCACCTTGTACTCGCCCTCGTTCACCTGAAAGCCCAAGAACGCCGTAAAGGCGGAATACAGCAGGCCGAGCGAATGCGGAAAGCGAGCTTCTTGAGACAGGTGTATCCGGTTCTCACCAGCGCCGCTCCAAGTGGCCGTGCCAACGCCAGTCGCGGTGGTCGTCCATTCCCCAACCCCGTCTACCGTGAGGATGGCCGCTTCCTCGAAGGGAGACGAGAAAAATGCACTGGCCGCGTGCGCGAGGTGATGATCCACAAAGAGGATCCGCTCCGGCGCAATTCCCAGCCTCTTCTGAATGATGGCTTTAACCCAGAGCTTTTCGTCCAACCAACTGATCATCGATTCGCCGAACGTCCGCCACGATCGGGGGAAGGTGCGCAGCGAAGTCAAAAGAATGCGTTCGAATTTCACCAGCGGCTTTTCGTAGAAAACCGCATAGTCGAGTTCCTGTGCGCTGATGCCGGCGCGGGCGAGGCAGAAACCGATTGCACGAGAAGGAAAGGCTTGGTCGTGCTTGATTCGGGAAAAACGCTCCTCCTCCGCGGCGGCGATCAATACGCCATCCGAGAGGAGCGCAGCGGCGGAGTCGTGATAAAAGCACGAGATGCCGAGAATCTGCATCAGAACTGGTTCCTGGAAGCATCGAGTTCGAGTGGCGAATCAGCGCGTTCTGCCCAAAACGAGCCGTCACTCGCCGGAGCGTCGAGCGGGTCATGCGCGAGCCGGCTCAGCAGAGCGAAGGGAGTGACGATACCGAAGTAGAAGAATCCCATCAGCAGCCGGCTCTGGAAATTGCCCATCCTGACTGCAAATCGCTGCCAGCGGCCCCAAGAAGTTCGGGGCACGCCGGCATGGCGAACTTGACGGGGGCCCGAGATGCTTTCCGTCTCGTGCATAAACATGGTTGTGGCGACCGCGCCAGCGACCAGACCCATGAGCACGGCTCCAGCGATCGCCAGCCAATGCCCTGAACTCGCCCGGATGAAGAGTGCCAGAGACCACAACACCACGATCAACAGCAACTCCCCGAATGCAGGCAAGCGGTGGCCGCCACGCACTGTCAACGCGACCCCGCTCGAGTAGCCGACCAGTGTCAGAAAGACAATCGCCAGAAAGCTCAGCATCAACCCTTAACCCTTCCGCGTCAGAACGGGGTGTAGATGAACGGAGCGACGGCCGAGCCCTGCGCGAACACGAGCAGCATACCGAACAGCAGCAGGACGACGAGCATCGGAGTCAGCCACCACAGCTTGCGTTGCCAGAGGAAACCCAACAGGTCCCGCATGATTTCTAAACGCGCAGCGGCATCTTTCAGAAACGACACGTGAGCTTCGCAAGAGGCGGGATGAAGGATCGGAATCGTGCTTGAAGCTGGCGGTCGGCACCCGGATTGACAATCCCCCTCACCCTAGCGGCCGCCATCGCTACCTGGGGCGCGGCCGAGCGAGGCCGCAAAAAGTAATCGAATGGATGGGTGGCGATGCGCCACCCATTCCCTGCGCGCGCGCCTGCCAACGGACTGGCAGGCGGCAGGGCATCAGTGGGCGGCGAAGATCTCGAGCGGGCCACTGCGGTCAAAGGTGAAAACCTCGTAGGGATCGCTGTAGGAGCCTTCCATTCCCGGCGAGCCCATCGGCATGCCCGGCACGGCGATGCCGGTGACTGCCGGGCGCTCCGCCAGCAGCTTGCGGATGTCTGCGGCCGGAACGTGCCCCTCGACCACGTAGCCATCGACGACAGCCGTGTGACAGGACTGCAGAGCGCCCGGCACGCCGTGCTCAGTCTTCACCGGCGACAGATTCGGCTGGTCCACCGTCTCGACGGCGAAGCCTTCGTCGCGAAGGTGCTCGACCCAGTTGGTGCAGCAGCCGCAGGTCGGAGTCTTGTACACGGTGACCACCGGCCCGGCGGTCGCCTCGCTCGTCGAACAAGCGGCGAGCGGGCCAGCCACTACCGCAAGCAGAAGCAGAGTCGCGAAGCGCGATGCGTAGCTACGAATCATGATGGAGAATATAGGGACAAAGGGGTAATTGTAACGCACGGGCTGGGTCGCCGGTGGCGGGGAAGTATAACCCCGCCGTTGCGACAAGATCCGCCTGCCGTGAGTCAAGCCGCGGCTTCGACGATCAACTTGCCGCGGAGCATGTTCATGCCGCAGGTGAAGGTGAATTCGCCCGCATCATCCGGAGTAAACTCGATGGGCGTCGTCTTGAATGCGGGGAGATCCCGCGCAATCCCGAAGTCGCCGAAGATGACCTGCTCGCTGCACGAGGCGGTTTCGTCCCGGTAGAAATCGAGCCGCACGGGGCGTCCCTGCTCGACCACGATCACATCCGGCGAGTAGCCGCCCTTCACCGTGACCTTGATCTCCTGCACACCGGAACCGCCGGTCCGCGCCGCCACCCGTTCGCGTTCGCCGAAGAAGTACCAGAGCACGAAAGCGATGGCGCCAAGGCCGGCGGCGAGAACCAGGATCTCTGTGGTGTCCATGAGAAAGGTTACAGGGTAGAGGTAACAGGTTACAGGTTACAGCCAGCGGATAATCAGGGGGTGAGTGGCATCCTGAGTGCAGCGAAGAGACTGCCCCGAGCGGACCGGAGGGATCTTCCCGCCCCGCACAGGAGATCCTTCGGTCGCAAGCTCCCTCAGGATGACATGGTCGGCAACCGCCTCGTAAGAGCACTGGTCACTGGTCACTTTCCGCGGAGGCGCAGCGAGTTCGCGACCACGCTGACACTCGACAGCGACATCGCTGCGCTGGCAAGAATCGGCGACAGCAGCCAGCCGGTGAGCGGGTACAGCGCGCCAGCGGCCACCGGGATGCCGATGGCGTTGTAGACGAAGGCCCAGAACAGGTTCTGTTTCACCGTGCGGATGGTTGCTTTGGAGAGCCCGATGGCGGTTACCACGCCATTCAGATCACCGCGGATCAGGGTGATGTCGCTTGCCTCGATGGCGACATCGGTGCCGGTGCCGATGGCGATGCCCACGTCCGCCTGCGCTAGGGCGGGCGCGTCGTTGATGCCGTCGCCGACCATAGCGACCCGCTTGCCTTCCGCCTCCTGCAGACGCTTGATCTCCCTTGCCTTGCCCTCCGGCAGCACCTCGGCGAGGACGCGGTCCACGCCGACCTCGCGGGCAACGGCTTCGGCGGTGCGCTGATTGTCGCCGGTGATCATCACCACCTCGAGGCCTAGCGCCTGCAGCGCGGCGATCGCCTCGCGTGACTCGGGTTTGACGGTATCGGCAACGGCGATCACCCCCGCAAGGACGCCGTCCACAGCCACGAACATCGGCGTCTTGCCCTGTCCGGCCAGCTCGGCGGCCCGCCCTTCTGCCCCGTCAGCCGGGATGCCTCGGTCGCGGAGCAGCTTGAGGTTCCCGAGCAGGAGCGCCTGGCCGCCGATGGTGGCTTCGATGCCGTGGCCCGCTACCGCGTTGAACTGCTCCGCATCTGCCAGAGAGATGTTGCGCTGCTCCGCGCCGCGGACGATGGCCTCGCCCAACGGGTGCTCGCTGCCCCGCTCCGCCGAGGCGGCGAGGCGGAGTAGCTCGTCCGGATCCGAGCCGTTCAGCGGAATCACATCGGTGAGAGCCGGCTCGCCGCGGGTGATGGTGCCGGTCTTGTCGAGGACGATCACATCCAGCTTGTGAGCGGTTTCGAGAGATTCGCCGCCCTTGATCAACACACCTTTTTCGGCGCCCTTGCCGGTGCCCACCATGATCGCCGTAGGCGTCGCCAACCCCAAGGCGCAGGGGCAGGCGATGATCAGCACGGAGACAAACACCACCAGCGCCATGGTAAAGCGCGTCGGCTCTGGCGCCAGGATGAACCAGGCGACAAAGGCGGCGATTGCCAGCGAGATGACGATGGGGGTGAAGATGCCGCTGACCACATCCGCCAGCCGGGCGATGGGCGCCTTCGAGCCCTGCGCATCCTGCACCAACTTGATGATCTGCTGCAGCGCAGTGTCCTTGCCGACCTTGCTGGCGCGGAAGCGGAAGGACCCGGTCTTGTTGATGGTGGCGCCGAACACCTCATCGCCCTCCGCCTTCTCGACCGGAAGGCTTTCGCCGGTCAGCATCGATTCATCGACGGCAGAGGCACCTCCGGTCACCACGCCGTCTACGGGGATCTTCTCGCCGGGGCGCACCAGGACCACATCACCCGGAACGACCTCCTCGACGGGCAGATCGGTCTCGCTCCCGTCGCGAATCACACGGGCGGTGCGCGGCTGCAGGCCGACCAGCC
>JBBSMO010000020.1:0-12744 GCA_038233155.1 Longimicrobiales bacterium | reverse complement strand
GGAGATGGTGATGCCGGGAGACAACGTGCAGATGAATGTGGAGCTGATCACGCCGATCGCGATGGAGAAGGAGCTGCGCTTCGCGATCCGCGAGGGCGGCCGCACCGTAGGTGCAGGCGTCGTCACCGAAATCGTCGAGTAAGGAATCACGCAGCTTTGCCCGTACCGGGGAAAAAGAGACTATGGCTGGCAAAATTCGCATCCGCTTGAAAGCGTTCGACCACGCGGTCATCGACCAAACGGCCGCGGACATCGTCCGTACGGCGGAAAAGACCGGCGCCCAGATCCGGGGGCCTATTCCGCTGCCGACGCGCACGCAACGGTGGACGGTTCTCCGCTCCCCGCACGTGGACAAGAAGAGCCGCGAGCAGTTCGAATTGAAGACGCACAAGCGTCTGATCGACATTATCGACTCCCGCCCGCAGACGGTAGACGCGCTGACCAAGCTCGATCTGCCCGCCGGTGTGGACGTCGAGATCAAGGTGGACTGAGAGAGGCGCTATGTCAGGAATCATTGGAAAAAAGCTCGGGATGACCCGCATTTTCGACGAAACGGGGGCTGCTGTCCCTGTGACGGTCGTCGAAGCCGGGCCCTGCCCCGTGGTGCAACTGCGCACGCCGGAGAAGGAAGGGTACTCGGCCATTCAGTTGGGCTTCGGGCAGAAGAAGCCGGTGCGTGCTCTGAAGCC
Source organism: Longimicrobiales bacterium (assembly GCA_038233155.1). Taxonomy (GTDB): domain Bacteria; phylum Gemmatimonadota; class Gemmatimonadetes; order Longimicrobiales; family Longimicrobiaceae; genus JBBSMO01. Next base: position 12,055 of record JBBSMO010000020.1, on the reverse strand, counting down.
GGAGCTGGGCCACGCCGCGAAAGCGGGGCTGGATGCGGCGCCGGCAGTGCTGCGCGAGTTCAGGGTCACAGACGGAGAGATGCCGGAGCTGGGCGAGCAGATCACGGTCGAGCGGTTTGAAGCGGGGTCGCGCGTCAAGGTGACGGGCACTAGCAAGGGGCGCGGGTTTCAGGGCGTGGTGAAACGCCACGGCTTTGCCGGCGGGCGCGCCTCGCACGGCGCAACGCGAGTTCACCGCGCGCCGGGTTCGATAGGCGCCGGGACGAACCCGTCGCGCGTCATCAAAGGAAAGAAAATGCCCGGCCAGATGGGCAACGTGAGAAAGACGATCCGCAACCTGCTGATCGCCAAAGTGGATGCGGAGCGCAACCTGCTCTTCATTCGCGGGGCGCTTCCGGGTGCGAACGACAGTTACGTGTTCATTTCGAAGCAATAGGGACGCAGATGCTCACCGCACGCTATTTCAGCGCGACCGGAGAGGCCGCCGACTCGCGAAACCTCCCCGAGGAGCTGTTTGACGGGGTCGTTCACGACGCGGCGCTTCACCAGACGATCAAGGCGTATCTTGCCAACCAGCGGCAGGGCAACGCTTCGACGAAAACCCGCGCGCAGGTTGCGGGCGGCGGCCGCAAGGCGTGGCGCCAGAAAGGCACGGGCCGCGCCCGCCAGGGTTCGATTCGCGCGCCGCACTGGCGCGGTGGCGGAGTGGTGTTTGGCCCGTCGCCCCGCAGCTATCATCAGCGGGTGCCGAAGAAGGTGAAAGCACTCGCCCGCCGCTCGGCGTTCAACACGCGGGCTCTGGCCGAACAGGTATCGGTTATCGAGCGCTTCGACTTGGATACGCCGAAAACCCGCCGGGTCGTCGAACTGCTTGCCCGCATAGGGATTGGCGATCGCAAGGTGCTGATTCTCACCGATGAGGTGAATGGCGTCGTCTTGAAGTCAGCGCGTAACCTGCAGAACGTTCGCGTGATGCGCCTGCGTGACGCCTCACCGTACGAGGTGCTGCGGGCGAACGAGCTGTTGATCGAGGAGTCCGCGCTGTCTTCGATGGCCACGGCAGGGAGTGAAAACGATGCGTAACCTGTATGACATTATCGTTCGGCCCGTGGTTACGGAAAAGTCCGCTGACCAGCTCGACAAGCACAGCGTCTACACCTTTGTCGTAGCCAACAACGCGAGCAAAATCGAGATTGCGGAGGCGGTCGAAGCGCTCTTCAACGTGGGAGTGCGCCAGGTTCGCACCATGCGATACGCGGGCAAGGCGCGTCGTGTGGGCCGCCATACCGGCCGGCGCGCCGCCTGGAAAAAGGCAATTGTCACCTTGAAGGAAGGCGACAACATCGAAATCTTCGAAGGGGTCTGATCGATGCCGATCAAACAGTTCAAGCCGATGACCGCCGGAACACGCTTCCGCGCCACCAATGATTTCAGCGAGGTGACGCGCAAGGGCCCGGAGAAGTCGCTGACGGAGGCGCTCCCGAGGACCGGCGGCCGCAATCACCACGGGCATATCACCTCGCGGCGCCGCGGGGGCGGCCACAAGCGGTTGTATCGCAAAGTGGACTTCCGCCGCGCCAGGACGGGTGTGCCGGCTCGTGTAGTGGCGGTCGAGTATGACCCGAACCGGAGCGCGAACATCGCGCTAATCGAGTATCAGGACGGCGAGAAGGCCTACATCCTGCACCCACGCGGTGTGCAGGTTGGAGACACCGTCTCCTCGGGCTCCGGCGCGGATGTGCGGCCCGGCAACGCCTTGCCGCTAGCCGAAATCCCTCTCGGCACCACGGTCCACAACGTCGAGCTCCGTGCAGGCAAGGGCGGGCAGATGGCGCGGAGCGCCGGGTCCGGGGTGCAGATCGTTGCAAAAGAAGGGGAGCACGTGACGCTGCGGTTGCCTTCAACCGAAATGCGCATGGTACGCCGCGAGTGTATGGCCACCGTGGGCGAGGTAGGAAATGGTGACCACGAGCGCCAGTCGATCGGCAAGGCCGGGGCGAAGCGCTGGCGCGGCCGCCGCCCCAAGGTTCGGGGTGTCGCGATGAACCCCGTAGACCACCCGCATGGCGGCGGCGAAGGGAAAACGTCCGGCGGCGGACACCCGGTATCGCCGTGGGGCGTGCCGGACGGCAAGAAAACACGCAACCGAAAGAAGGCTTCGAGCAAGCTGATCGTGCGGGGCCGGAAGCGTGGCAAAGCTACGAGGTAGATAAGCGAAGGATCAACGCGTCCACCACTGGGTTTACACGTGGACTCCGCCCGGGGTACAACGCTCCGGACTGACGAAGAGCGAGGAACACTATGCCGAGAAGTCTGAAGAAGGGCCCGTTCATTGACGAAAGCCTGCTCAAGAAGGTCACGGCCATGAACGCGCGTGGCGAAAAGCGCGTGATCAAAACCTGGTCGCGCCGCTCAACGGTTTTACCGGAGTTCGTGGGACTCACCTTTGCCATACACAATGGCAACAAATTCATTCCGGTCTACATGACGGAAAATATGGTGGGTCACAAGCTGGGCGAATTCGCCCCGACGCGGCTGTTCCGCGGCCATGGCGGCAAGCTGGCCGACAAGCGCGCGAAGGCTCGATAGCACAGCAACGGAGAAAGATACATGGAAGCACGAGCACTGGCTCGCAACATCGGCATGTCGCCTCGCAAGATGCGCCTGGTCGTGGACCTGATTCGCGGCAGAAACGTCAACGAAGCGTACTCCATTCTCAAGTTTTCGAAAAAGGCTGCCACGCGGCCTATCGAGAAGACTCTGCGGTCCGCAGTTGCGAACGCACAACAACGGGCGGATAATTCCGGCTCGTTTCTAGACGTGGACGAATTGGTCGTCCGGGAGGCGTTTGTCAACGAAGGGCCAACCACGAAGCGGTTTCGCGCGCGTGCAATGGGGCGCGCCAGCCCCATCATGAAGCGAACCAGCCACGTCACTATCGTCGTCGACCAGAAGGAGTAGTCACTTGGGCCAGAAAACACACCCTCGCGGGTTTCGTCTCGGTATTGTAAGCACCTGGAAGTCCCGTTGGTACGCGGAGCGCGACTTCCCGAAGCTGCTGATGCAGGACGAGACGATCCGGAAGTATCTGCACCAGCGCCTAGGGCATGCATCCGTCTCGGAAGTCGAGATCGAGCGTAAGCCCGGCAAAGTGATCATTACGGTTCACACAGGGCGCCCGGGCGTGGTAATCGGCAAGGGTGGCTCCGAGGTGGACAAGCTAAGAGACGAACTGACGCGCCTCACCGACGGCGAGGTTGCGGTCAATGTCGAGGAGATCAAGCGGCCGGAGATCGACGCCCAGCTAGTAGCGGACAACATCGCCCACCAACTGGTCCAGCGCATCTCGTTCCGCCGGGCGATGAAGCGTGCGGTGCAGGCTGCCATGAGGTCAGGCGCGGAGGGGATCAAGGTGCAAGTAGCCGGCCGGCTGAACGGCAGTGAGATCGCGCGGACGGAAGGGTACCACGAAGGGCGGGTGCCGCTGCATACGATACGGGCGGACATCCAGTACGCACAGGCGACTGCGCGCACCACCTTCGGGACTATCGGCGTCAAAGTTTGGGTGTTCAAGGGAGAGGTTGTCGAAGACAGGCGCGGCCGGACGTACTCGACCGGCGCATAACGAAAGGAACTGATCATGCTTGCTCCAAAGCGAGTCAAATACCGGAAGCAGATGAAGGGCCGGATGCGTGGCTTGGCGCAACGCGGCAACGTGATTTCATTTGGCGACTTCGGCCTCCAGGCGCTCGAGCCGGGCTGGGTATCCAACCGCTCGATCGAGGCGGCCCGTATCGCCATGACGCGGCACATCAAGCGCGGCGGCAAGGTTTGGATCCGCATTTTCCCGGATAAATCGCTCACCAAGAAGCCGCTCGAAGTCCGTATGGGTAAGGGCAAGGGCAACCCCGAGATGTGGGTTGCAGTGGTCAAGCCTGGCCGGATGATGTTCGAGCTTGAAGGGGTCACGCCAGACGTGGCCCGCCGTGCCATGGAACTCGCCGCGGCCAAGCTGCCGGTGAAATGCCGCTTTGTCATGCGCAAGCACAGCGAAAGCCACGCCGCTGCCGGAGGTGAAGAGTGAAAGCCGACGAGATCCGCGAGCTGACGGACGACGAGATCCACGCCCGCGTAGATCAGATGCAGGAGGAGTTGTTCCGCCTCCGGTTTCGTGCCGCTACATCCGAGCTGGACAACCCAATGCTGCTGCGCAGCCTCCGCAGGGACGTGGCGCGATTGAAAACAGTGATTCGCGAGCGCGAGTTAGCTGCCGCCAAGCCCAACTGAAAATGGCAACGATGAGTGATACCGAGAACGCAACGGAAGACACGGGCGCGGAAGAGCGCCAGCGCGCGCGGCGCAAAACGCGCACCGGGACGGTGGTTTCCGACAAGATGGAAAAGACGGTTGTTGTGCGCGTCGAACGCCGCTATGCGCACCCGCTGTATGGCAAGCGGGTGACGCGCAGCAAGAAGTATCATGCGCATGACGAGAACAACGAGTCCCACGAGGGAGATTTGGTGCGCATCATGGAAACGCGCCCGCTCAGCAAGTTGAAGCGGTGGCGCGTACTGGAAGTACTCGAGCGGGCGAAATAATCAGACGCTATTGCTGTCTGCTATCGTCTCGACGTCGATAGCCGGGAGCCGGTAGCCGATAGCCAAACGACAATGATACAGCAAGAATCGATGGTCAGAATCGCGGACAACAGCGGCGCGAAGCGCGCGCTGGTGATTCGCGTTCTAGGCGGCAGCAAACGGCGCTATGCGCGCATCGGCGACATTGTCGTCGTCGCAGTCAAGGACGCACTTCCAGATGGCACCGTGAAAAAGGGCGAAGTGGCACGCGCAGTGGTAGTGCGTACACGGCGCGAGGTGCGCCGTCGCGACGGGTCGTATATCCGCTTCGATGAAAACGCCGCGGTCATCATCAATGATGCCGGCGAGCCGCGCGCCACGCGCATCTTCGGCCCGGTGGGCCGCGAGCTGCGCGAAAAGCGCTTCATGAAAATCGTTTCGCTCGCGCCGGAGGTGATCTGATGGCTAAGATGAAGGTGCGGCGCGGAGACCACGTCAAGGTCATCCGCGGCAATCACCGGGGACAAGAGGGCAGAGTCCTCCGCGTGGAACGTGACAAAGAACGCGTGGTCGTGGAAGGAGTCAACTTCCGCAAGCGGCACCGCAAGCCATCCGCGGTAGATCCGGAGGGCGGGATCATCAGCTTCGAAGCGCCGATCCATGTTTCGAACGTGATGTTGCTGGACCCGGCGACGGACGAGCCGACCCGCGTCCGCCGCCGGCGCGGGGAAGACGGCACCCGCGAGCGCGTATCGGTACGCTCGGGCCGCGTGCTTCCGCCGGCATAACGGACGCTTCGCAGCAACCCAAACCTCAAGGTGCTACCGCCCCGCCGCGGAACGGCGGGATACGGGGCCCAGCAGAAATGGAAATGGCAGATAAGACTGACAGCGCGGGTACGAACGGGAATGGCAGCAATGGCCGGGGGCAGGCCCGTCTGCACAAGTACTACCTGGAACAGGTGCGGCCGAGGCTGCAAGAGGAGTTCGGCTTCTCGACGCCGATGCGGGTACCGAAAATCGTCAAGGTCGTCGTTAACGTCGGCATCGGCGAAGTGTCCAAAGATGCCAAGCTGTTGGACGCGGTGATGAACGAGATTGGGATCATTACCGGCCAGCGCGCGGTGGTTCGCCGCTCGAAGAAGGCGATTGCCAACTTCAACCTTCGCGAGGGCATGCCGGTGGGTGTATCGGTAACGCTCCGGCGGGCACGCATGTACGAGTTTTTAGACCGGCTGATCAATGTAGCGATGCCACGCATCCGGGATTTCCGCGGGTTGCCCGCCAAGTCGTTCGACGGCCGTGGCAATTACACGCTGGGCCTCAAGGAGCAGTTGGTCTTCCCGGAAATTGACTACGACAAGATCCCGAAGGTCCACGGGATGGACGTTACGATCGTCACCTCGACAAACCGTGACGACGAAGGGCTGGCGCTGCTCCGCGAAATGGGAATGCCATTCCGCAACATCACTCCTGTTATCGTTCAGGCGTGACACGACTCTCGTAATCGTTACAAGTTCAATGGCTCGAAAAGCTCTGGTCGAAAAGGCGAAACGGAAGCCGAAGTTCGGCGTACGCGGGTACACGCGGTGCAACCGCTGTGGCCGGCCGCGCGCCGTGCTCCGCAAGTTCGGCCTCTGCCGGATCTGCTTTCGCGAGATGGCGCTTCGCGGCGAAATTCCCGGGGTACGCAAGGCAAGCTGGTAAGCGCGATACACCCATACCGGCACGTCTGGATTCTTGACGCGCTCGCTGTCTGATTCGCCCGGGGCGGCACCCGCGAGTAGCAATCACGAACCCAATTTCAAGATCATAGTTCCACATTCCTACGAGTCCGGACGGAGAGCCGGATACTATAGGAGAAGCCCGTTATGATGACAGATCCTATTGCCGACATGCTGACCCGAATCCGGAACGCGGGGCAGGCCCGCCACCGGCGGGTGGACATGCCGGTGTCGAAGTTGAAGATCGAAATCGCCCGCATCCTCAAGGAAAGCTACTACATTCACGACCACAAGGTTTTGGATGATGGCAAGCACGGGGTACTCCGGCTTTACCTGAAGTACTATCAGGAGAAGCCGGTGATTCGCGAACTGAAGCGGATCTCGAGCCCTGGGCTGCGCCGGTACGTGGGCTTGAACGAGATCCCGCGGGTGCGCAACGGCCTCGGCACGGTAATCCTTTCCACTTCGCAAGGGGTGATGACAGATCGTGAAGCGCGCGCCGCCCATGTGGGCGGCGAGGTGCTGGCGACCGTCTGGTAACCTCTGAGCCTACTCTACTTATGTCACGAATTGGAAAGCAGCCGATCCCGATCCCGTCTGGAGTGGACGTAGCCATTGATGGCAGCAATGTCCGCGTAAAGGGACCAAAGGGGGAATTGTCGCGAACGCTGAACCGTGAGATGCTCGTCAGGCAGGACGACGGCCATGTGTTGGTTGAACGACCGTCAGATGCGCCGCAGCACCGGGCGCTTCACGGGCTGAGCCGGACCTTGGTGGCGAACATGGTGCAGGGTGTCACCGAAGGGTACAAGAAGATTCTTGAAATCGTGGGGGTCGGCTATCGCGCGGAGAACCGTCCATACGGACTGTACTTCACGCTCGGCTATTCCCATCCTATCGAGTTCAAGGCTCCTGAGGGCATCAAGCTAAATGCACCTTCCCCGACGCTGGTCGAGGTGGAAGGGATCAACAAGGAGTTGGTGGGGCAAGTCGCGGCGGAAATTCGCGCGTTGCGGCCGCCCGAGCCGTACAAGGGCAAAGGCGTCAAGTACCAGGGCGAGGTGATCCGACGAAAGGCCGGCAAAGCCGGTTCCAAGTAGCGGTTCATCGTACAGTCAACACAGATCCGGGAAAGAAGATGGCAAAGAGCAAGTTGAACACCCGCCGGTTACGGCGTCAGAGCCGCCACCGGCGGGTGCGGAAGAAGATAAGCGGCATACCCGAGCGGCCGCGCTTGGCGGTGTACCGCTCGTTGAAGAACATCGAAGGACAGATCGTCGACGATTCGAGCGGCCGCACCTTGATCGGCCTCTCGACTCTCGCTCCCGAACTCAGGGCCGAGCGTGGCGGCGAGGGGATCACCAAAGTCGAACTCAGCCGCAAGGCCGGCCTGCTGCTAGGCGAGCGGGCGAAGGAGCAAGGCATCACGCGGGTAGTCTTCGACAGAGGGGGTTACCTGTATCACGGCCGTGTCCGGGCCTTCGCGGAAGGTGCTCGCGAAGCCGGTCTCGAATTCTAAGGAGGAGTTGTGGCGGCAGATACGAATAACAGAAGCTCGCGCGGCAGCGGCGGCAGCAGCGGCGGCGGCGGCAGTAGTGCACGCAGCGGCGGCAGCGCACGCAGCGGCGGCGGTGGCCGTGGTAGCGGCGGGCGCAGCGGCGGCCGCGATGGCGGCCGTGGCCGCGGTCGCGACCGGCGCGAGTCTGACCTGAAGGAGAACGTCATCCACATCAACCGTGTCGCCAAAGTTGTCAAGGGCGGCCGGAGATTTTCGTTCACCGCTCTGGTGGTGGTAGGCGACCAGCAGGGCAAGGTGGGTGTCGGCACCGGCAAGGCCAACGAGGTGTCGGAGGCGGTGCGCAAGGGACTTGAATCCGCGCGCCGCTCGATGACTGCGGTCTCGGTTCAGGAAGGAACTATTCCGCACGAGATTCTCGGCCACGCCGGAGCGGGGCGGGTGCTGTTGCGACCAGCAGGCCCCGGTACGGGTGTGATTGCCGGCGGCCCGGTGCGGGCGGTGCTCGAATGTGCGGGCGTACATAACATATTGACCAAGAGCTTGGGCTCGAACAACCCGTTCAACATGGTATTGGCGACCATGGACGGTCTAAACAGCCTCACCACGCGCCAACAACTCGCGACCGAGCGCGGTGCGCCGCTCGAGGCGATTGGAGGCGGGCGTGGCTAAGCTGAAAATTACCCAGGTACGGAGCGGCCTCGGCAAGCCCAAGGACCAGCGCGCTACTTTGCAGGCGCTGGGGCTTCGGCACCAGCGCTCGGTAACGCAGAAAGACAATGCGGCAATTCGCGGAATGATTTTCAAGGTCCGCCACCTGGTAGAGGTAGCGGAGCAAGAGGAGCAGGAGACCAATGGCTGATCTGAGTGATCTGCGCCCCCCAGAGGGGTCACACCGGAACCGAAAGCGGGTAGGCCGCGGGCCCGGCTCGGGCACCGGCAAGACTGCTGGCCGCGGGCACAAAGGCTCGAAGGCGCGGGCGGGGCATTCCGGTCCAGGCGGTGGCAAGCCCCACTTCGAAGGTGGCCAGATGCCGCTCCAGCGGCGGCTGCCGAAGCGCGGCTTCACCCCGCCGAACCGGGTCGCATACCAGGTAGTGAACCTGTACCAGCTCGAGCGGCTCGAGGAAAGCGAGATCACCCCCGAGGTGCTGAAAGCGCGCGGGCTCGTCGGCCATGTGAAACGTCCCGTCAAGATCTTGGGCTCCGGCGAAATCAGCCGGACGGTGACTATATCCGCAAACGCCTTCAGCCGATCGGCGCGCGAGAAGATCGAAGAGGCGGGCGGCAAGGTCGTGGAGCTCGAGTAAAATGGCAAATCCTGTCGCGGCTTTGTTCCGGGTGCCGGAGCTGAAAGAGAAGATTCTCTTCACGCTCTTCATTCTCGTTATCTACCGGCTGGGCGCGCACGTCACCGCTCCAGGGATCGACGTTGCGGCGCTGCGTGAGTTCGCCGGGCAGCTCGAGGGAACGGTATTCGGCATCTACGACATGTTCGTGGGTGGCGGGCTGCAGCGGGCGACGGTGTTCGCGCTCGGGATCATGCCCTACATCTCGGCGAGCATCATGTTTCAGTTGCTCGCCGCGGTCTTCCCCAAGATCGAGAAGATGCAGAAGGAAGGGGAAGATGGCCGCAAGAAGCTGACGCAGTACACCCGCTATGCCACGGTTGCCCTCTCCGCAGTGCAGGCGTACGGCTACGCCATCTTCCTGGAAGGGATTCCTGGCGCCGTAGCGAACCCCGGGATCGGGTTCAAGCTGGTGATGATCCTGACGCTGACCACCGGCGCAGTCTTCGTGATGTGGCTCGGAGAGCAGATCACCGAGCGCGGCATCGGCAACGGGATGAGCCTGCTGATCTTCTTCTCGATCATCGAGGCAATCCCGTCGGATTCGGCCCAGCTCGTCGAATTGATCCGCGTGGGCGAGGTGTCTCTCGCCGGGGTAGTCGTGCTGCTCGCCGCCATGCTGGCGGTGGTCGCCGGTACGGTCGCGGTGACCATGGCCGTCCGCAAAATTCCAGTCCAAATCCCGCGCAAGGTAATGGGGCGCGGACGGATCCGGGAGGGGCAGAAGTCCTTCGTTCCTCTGCGTGTGAACTCGGCCGGCGTGATGCCGATCATCTTCGCGCAATCCATCATCATCGTGCCCGGCACCTTCGCCGCCTTCTCCGACATCGGCTTCATGTCGGACTTGGCGACCTGGTTCGCCTACGGCACATGGCTGTACTACATCAGCTTTGGTATTCTGATCATTTTCTTCACCTACTTCTACACAGCGATCATTTTCAGCCCGGTGGACTTGGCGGAGAACTTGAAAAAGCAGGGGGCATTCGTCCCCGGGGTGAAACCGGGTGCGCGGACGGCCGAGTACATTGACCGGGTGCTGACCCGCATCTCGCTTCCAGGCTCGATTTTCCTAGCGTTGATCGCAATCATTCCGTTCCTTATTCTGGATGCGTTCGGCGTGCCCTTCCTGGGCAATGTTCTGGGCGGCACCGGGCTCCTGATCGTGGTTGGTGTGGCGCTGGATACCGTCCAGCAGATGCAGCAGCACCTGCTACTCCGCCACTATGACGGCTTCATGAAGCGGGGCCGGGTGAAGCTGCGTGGCCGCCAACGCTACATCTGAGGCCGGCGGGGGCGGGAGGAAGGTGGGTGGCGTGGCGAAGGACATCATCCTGCTGGGGGCCCCGGGTGCGGGGAAGGGCACCCAAGGGGCGCTGCTAGCCGAAGCTCTGGGCCTCCCGAAAATCGCAACCGGAGACATTCTCCGGGAGGCGGTCCGGCAGGGTACGGAGCTCGGGCGGGAGGCGAAACGCTTCATGGATGCCGGCGAGTTGGTGCCGGACGATGTGATTCTCGGCTTGGTGCGGCTCGCGCTGGCGCTTCCCAATGCCGCGCAAGGGGCGATTTTCGACGGCTTTCCGCGCACCGCTGCGCAGGCGGAGGCGGTGGACCGGATTCAGGCCGAGCTCGGCAGGCGCCTGAGTGCGGTGATCCTTTTCGAGGTGCCGGACGAGGTCATCGTAGACCGGATGACAGGCCGGCGTACCGACCCGGAATCGGGTGCTGTGTATCACATCCGCTACAACCCGCCGCCGCCGGCGGTGCGCGAGCGGGTGATTCAGCGCGCCGATGATACCGAGGAAACGGTACGCCGCCGGCTGGTCGTCTACCGCGAGATGACCAAGCCGCTGATTGCACGCTACCGGAGCGCGGCGGTCCCCATTCACCGAGTTGATGGCACGGGTGATATCGAGGCGGTGCATGCGGCGATCATGGAGCAGGTGACGGGGTGATTTCGCTGAAGGACGACGCGGAGATCGACGCCATCCGCGAGGCTGGCGCCATTTTGGAAGCATTGTTCCGTGAAATGAGCGGCATGGTCGTTCCCGGGCGAACCACGCGCGAACTGGACCAGTTCGCTGAGAAGTTCATTCGGGACCACACCGGCGCAGAGCCCGCGTTCAAGGGGCTATACGGCTTCCCCGCCACGATCCTGGCGAGCATCAACCACGAGGTGGTGCACGGCATCCCCTCGAAGCGCCGCAGGCTCATCGCCGGGGATATCGTGAGCGTAGATTGCGGTGCGAAACTGAACGGAATGTATGCGGATGCCGCCGTCACTTTCCCCGTCGGCCAGATTTCGCCCGAGGCACAGCGGCTCTTGGATACGACCCGGGAGGCGCTGGCAGCGGGAATCGCAGCCGCCCGTTCCGGCAAGCGCCTTGGGGATATCGGCGCTGCGATTCAGGCGGTCGCCGAAGCCGCCGGGTATGGCGTGGTGCGGGATCTGGTCGGCCATGGGGTGGGGCACCTCCCTCATGAAGAGCCGCAGGTGCCGAACTACGGCGTATGTGGCAGAGGAATGAAGCTCGAGCGCGGCTTGGTGCTCGCCATTGAACCCATGTTCAATCTGGGCACCGCAAAGGTGCGTACCCTGCCGGACCGGTGGACGGTGGTGACCGCCGACCGCTCGCTCTCGGCTCACTTCGAGCATACGGTTGCGGTCACGGCGAACGGTCCGCGCATCTTGACCGGCGGCTGAAGGGACGGGGTTGCGCAAGTCTCGCCCATAGTCTACCTTTGATAGCTGTTTTTGAACTTTGGATGGTGAGGCGATAATGAAAGTCCGCTCGAGCGTCAAGCCGATTTGCGAGCACTGCAAGGTAGTTCGCCGGCGCGGCATCGTTCGTATCATTTGTAAAAAGAACCCCCGCCACAAGCAGCGGCAGGG
>JBBSMO010000019.1:0-12814 GCA_038233155.1 Longimicrobiales bacterium | reverse complement strand
CTCGCTGTACCTGGCGCTGATCCGCCGCCGGGCGGAGGGTGGGCAGGGCGACATCTCGCACTTCCAGGCGCTGATGACCGCGCTCGCCGCGACGGTCGGGACCGGCAACATCGCGGGCGTCGCCACGGCGATCGCGGTCGGCGGGCCGGGCGCGCTGTTCTGGATGTGGATGACCGGACTGGTCGGGATGGTGACCAAGTACGCGGAAGCGGTGCTCGGCGTGCGATTCCGCATCGTCGACGCGCGCGGCCAGATGAGCGGCGGGACCGAGTGGGAGGGGTAAGGAGCGATCCCACCGACGGCCCACGTCCGATTCCGCTGTGTCCGGAGCTGCTCGCTACCGTACCGAACGCAGCAGGAACACCGCGGTGCCTGCATAGAACCCGATCCCCGCGCCGATCGCCGTTTCGATCACCGGGCTCAGATCCAGAAACTCGTTATCGTCGTCTTGGGTGAGCCCATACGCCAGCCCAGCCGCCCCGCCGATCCCCATTCCCCAGCCGGTATACCCGAGCCAGCGACGGTACTCCGCACACGGCACGGGAACAATGATGATCTCGCACTGCCTCGGCGGCCGATCCATCCGCAGGACCGGTCCCGGCCCCTCGGCTTCCCTTGCGAGGCGCGTCGGCTCGGCGGGAAACTCGCCAAGGGGCGCGATTCCGAGCGGAGCAGAAAAAGCTTCGGTCGGCCACAACACCCGCGATGGCGATCGGGTCTGGGCGGGAGCGGGAGATGCGATACCGCCCATAAGGACCACAACCGCGAACAGCAAGAAAACTCGCATCGTAACGGGATGGCTCAGGGTTCCTGAAAGACCCACACCCCATCGGCCACCGGGGCGATGACGCGGCCGTCGGCGTAGGCGGGGGTGGCGGAAAACAGGCCGCCGAGCTCGGGCTCGCGCGGCTGCCGCGTGTGGCCCAGCAACACGCAGCCGTGCGCGCATCGAGCGCTACGACCCACGTTTCGCAGTGAGAACCGTAGAATTCGAGCGCGTGGTCGGACACGGCGTAGACCGTTCCGTCGCTCAGCGTGACCCCCTCGCCCCCGAAGCGGAAAGATAGACCGCCTCGTCGTCGGCCGCGATGCGGACCCGGGCGATGGTGCCGGGGTCCGGCGGACCGCCTCCCACCGGATGGATCTGCCCCGATCCCGGGCGCTACGTAGTCGAGTAAGTTCGCGAGAGAACCACTTGGTGCTGTGGTCAATTCATTCCGCTGAGCAGATACGCCTCCTGTTCCCACGGTGAAACCTGGGCTGGGACAACGAAATTGAGAGCGCCGAACACGGCGATATTGGCGCTCAAGTCCACGTAGCGATGAAGTTTCCCAATCATACCGCCGCGGTCTGCCATCCACTGCTCAACCGGCTCGCTCCACGCGAGGAAGGCAAAATCGTACTGTCCGACATGAACTCTTTCGTGGGCGAGTGCGGAGCGACCCTCGCGCGGGATTGTATGGTCGGTCATCAGAATGACACCGGCAACGTGCGCGGCCCGGTGCCCCCACTCGTCCCCAACCTCAAAGACTGGTGCTCCCGATGAGAGACTCGTCTCAATATCGAGCCGGGCCGCGGGGCGAGTGGCCGCATAACCGATCCCGATCAAACCGGCCGCGTCCAACTTGACGTGGACTGGATCTGGTGATCCCGGTTGCGCGTACACGCGCGCCGGTCCGAGCGGTAGCACAATCCGTGCGAACAACGGGCGCGCCGCTGTGGCATTGTTCACCATCGAGCCGCCCACGGCCGTCACCTGCCGGCCCAGCAGACCAGCGCCCGTGAACCGCGCCGCACTCACCTGCTTGCCCACGAAAGCAACCCCGCCCCCCAGAGCACCCCGGCCGAACGCGCGCCAGAACGAGCCGCGGCGGCGGTGCTCACCGATCCCTGCCGTGAGCCCACCCAGGACGACATTAGAGCCTATGGTGATCGCGTATTTCGTCGCGCTGCTCATGCCGGGTGGCGGGGGGTTCGGTAGGGAGGAGCGTGGACAACTAGGATCCAACTCGGGATCGATGCAGTTCTGTGCCGATACGAGGCGTGGTGCACACATCAGTAGCAGAACGGTGAGAGCACCGAGCCGTCCGGCCCATCCGCACCGCAGGAGCTTCCGTGTATACAATTTCAATGGTCAAGTTCAATGGTGAAAAGGTTTGACGTGCGCTCATCGATCGGGAGCAGACTTCCAACAGGTGGTCCGGGTGAACGGTCACGCAAGACATATACGGCCCGGTAGGTGCCGGCGACCGCGGCCCCACCCCAGTCAGGCGCGGCCCCGCGGACTGCTATTACCTCAGCTTCGTCGGTGTGCTGAGCTCCGGGCGCGATGACCACTGGCTCGCGCCATACGGCAGGGCATATCGGTTCGTATGCAGTTTCCCAGCCCGTAATGGCCCGACGCTCGGGTGCCCGTCGCCTCGGCAACCCCCAATGGATCAACGCGGCGGCAGGACCACATCCACGCGCACGCTGTCCAATGGGGGCGCATCCTGAAAGGGGATCCGGTCCGTTGTACTCACCGTTGTGTCGGACAGCGCGGAGCCCGTGGGTGGCTTCACCAGGAGCCACACGCAGGTGGCCGCCACCTCCGCGTCTACCCGCACGACTGCCCGGTAAGAACCGAGTGAGTCGGTGACCGCCTGGGCAGACGAGGGCATCGAATAGAAGACCGATTCCGCCGGGCACCGGCCGAGCTGATCGGCGGTCGCGGTCAACTCCACCCCGGCAACAGCCCTGCCGTTTGCGGCAGCGGTAACCTGGCCGTACACCACAGCCGAGCGCGTCGGCGGGATATCTCCGGGTTCCGGCGCAAAGACCTCACAGCCGGCCAGCAGGCCAAGGCCGCAAAACCCGCCGAGGAGCCATGTAGGAAGTGTGTTCATCGCATTGCGGAGAAGGAGTGGGCTAGGAGTCTGTCCGAGTAATCGGTAGCCCGGAAACTTGGCTTTCGAGAATGCCCCAGGAAGCCCGATCGGCAGGTTCCGAGGGGTCCGGCGATCCACGAAACCAACGAAAATCGCTCGAAACCGGAATACTCAGACACGCTCCTATCGAAGTACGAGACCCAATGCTAAGGTGGGTAATGCGCCACTCGGACCTACAACTGTCCGAAGTGTAGCCGCTGCGGCCAGTCGGCGAGCGAGCGACTGCTGCACACCCACGCTAATCAGTCCGGCTGCACCAAAGCTGAACTGTCGATTCCCACGGGCCTGTCCCGGGCGAGGCTCGCCTATTTGTTCAGTTTCCACCTCGCGCTCTCCACCCACACCTAC
Source organism: Longimicrobiales bacterium (assembly GCA_038233155.1). GTDB lineage: Bacteria > Gemmatimonadota > Gemmatimonadetes > Longimicrobiales > Longimicrobiaceae > JBBSMO01. The sequence goes on along the minus strand of JBBSMO010000019.1, from coordinate 9,539 downwards.
CTCTATACCGAGTGCGACACGCGCGTGTCGGTTCAGATTCGTCGCGTGTCCAACCCCCACTGTGGCAGGAACCATTGCGGCTGCGTACACGCAACCGCCGTTCGGGAAAGTCGTTCGGTAAGCGTCTCCCGTTCGCACATAGCCAAAAGTTGCCTGCGGATAGAAGTAGTTTGTGCTCGGCATCGCTGCTGTGACGCCCGCGCTGATGCCCCATCGGTTATTAGCCTCGACGTCCTGCGTAAAGTTATAGGCACCGCCGATGTGGGGTTCCACACTGATCCAAGTTTGCGCTTGTAATCCGACGGGTGCGACGAGCGCCAGCAGAACCAACAGCAGCCACTGCCCAATGGTCCGTCCCTGCGACCCTGATCGAGAGAAAAACATAGCTGAGAAGAATTGTGAAGGTTAAGGTGTTAGGATAACTGTCAGCAGGGCTGACAGTTATCCTACCATTCGTCTATTCGGTCTAGTCGATCGTTCGAATCCTGACTTTTCCGTTGCTGTAGAGTTCCCCCTTGCTCCCTGTGAAGAAGTTGACTCGATGCTTTACAACGTCAGCGTCGACGTACTTTCCATCGCTGGTTGTTCGTTCCGTACCCGGCGTATAAACAACATTCCCGAGAAAGTCATCATCGCTTTGGAAAATGCCGGCTACGGCAGATCGGAGAGCATAGCCAATTCCACCGTCTAACTTAAGATTTCCGTCGAGAGTAGGGTTCAGGTAAGGATCGACGATTCTCATCAGGATTGTAGTAGCACGTTTTGCAGACATCAAGTTGTCATACAATTGCTGAAGTTCTGAACGGCCACTGTAAATGATCTGACATGGATCTTGATCGTCCTCCCACAATTGGACACCATAAGGTGCATTGTAGATGCTGAAATACCGCCCGACTTCGTCCTTGCTGAGAATCTGCCCTTGGACAGTCCAGTAAGGAGCACGCCAAGTATTGTTATTTTGATCATAATATTTTCCGCCCGCAGCACCGCCCTGGCCTGAACAGGAAATTCGCTCCCCCTGGCTAGAGGCGTGATAGGTGGGGCCAATGACGAACAACTCGATCTCTGGGTCGCCTCGCAGATCGGCTTCACCGGTATCGGTGAGGGTAGAGTAGTCTAGATATACGCCAGGCGGATACGTCACTGCCGGGGGAGAGCTGGGACCCGGATCGCACTCGATACAGGGTGGCTCGATCAAGAGCGTTCCAATTGCCTCTCCTCCCTGATCTCTCGCGTTCTTGTACTTGGCCATCTCCAGCGGCTGAGAAAAATCCGTCTCGCGTGACGTGAGCACCAGCGTAGGAATCAGAGGTGCAGCTCCTGCAGCGATCGCTACAGATTCTCCGCTCAACGTCAAGACGAGCGGCACATCTTTGTCTCGAAGGAGAGAGGCTATCAGCAAGTCACTACCTCCCGTCCAGCTTTCTCGGTGTTCGTCTACCGGCATGTAAAACTCAAGGGGCCGCACCTGAGTCAACAGAGCTTGAATTTCTTCTCGGCTCTTTCCGCTCTCCTTCGCCATCTTGGCGAGCAGGATTCCCCCGCTGTTGCCGTGCAGATAGTTGCTGAACTGCAGTTTGTGTTCGACCGTATGACGCGACTCGCGAAGGTCATTTTTGACCCGCTGACGCAGTCCTTGGTCATTCAGCGCCAGCGCGACCATACGCGTCAGCTCGCTCAACGCCACCTTCTCGGAGCTCTGCTCCGTGGCAATGGACATCGCCGCATCCGGTGCCAGCGGCCCAGCCTGCTTCTCCGCGTCCGCACACCCGAACGCGAGGAGTGCGGTGCCGAGCACCGCGGTGGACTTGATTCTACCGTGCATGCAATCTCCTGTACAGCAGAGGGGTGAAAAAGAGTTGCCGCGGCCCGTGCTCCGCTCGATTGAACGGGGGCGCCGACCCGTTCCCCGAAGCACGAAGACCAATCTACCAGGTCGTGAGCACAGGTACCCAAGCCTAGACGGACAGATTTCGCTTATTTCCTGCCAACTTGCAGCGGGATCCTGGCGCGCGCGCGCGTGAGACAGTATCGTGGCAGAGGAGCACAGCCCCGGAAGCTGGCGAGACGACCCGGCACCGGGGCTGCGGCGGGTGCGATTCTGCGAACGAAGCGAGCACGAATGAGGATTTCCGAAGACGCGGACCCGGGGGTACACCCCCTACCACCCGCCTCCTGGACGCGAGGCGGACGGCTGCGCGGGCTGATCGCGCTGGAAGAGCTCCCGAATGCCGCGGGGATGGAGCTCTGGCATCTGCTGCGGAGCGCCCAGCTCTGGGCTGAGGCCACGGAGGAGCAGCGGGCGGAGTTGTTTCAGACGGTCGTCCTCCGACGGCGCAACGCGGCGCTCCGGGCCGCAGAGATGGATCCGGCGCTGCGGAGCGCGCTGACCCATCTCGCCCGCACTCTCTACAACCGCACGGAGGTGACGCCGGAGCGCATTGCGGCGGCGTGTCGCCGGGTTGCCGAGTGGGCGGACGAACAGGAAAAGCTCGGCACGGCGTTGGCCTTCATGCAGACGGCCGCGCGGGCGGACCCCGCGGACGCTCAGATCGCCTACGAAGCGGGACGACTTGCTCGCAAGCGCGCGGAGTATCTGCTGGCGGAGACCTGGTTGACGCGGGCGGTCGATCTGGGCCGGGTCAACGGGCAGTGGGAGGCGCACGCCCGCGCCTTCATCGGGCTCGGAAACCTGCATTTTCAGCGGGGCAACTTCCCGAAGGCGCGCCTGTTTCACGCGCAGGCGCTTCAGGTCGCACGCCAGCTCGGGCTGCGAGAGGTCGAAGGGAAGGCGGCACACGACCTATTTGTTGTCGCCGATGAGAGCGGTCGGTTCCCGGAGGCGGAAATCTATGCGACCGAGGCTCTGCAAGCCTATGGCCCCGGACACCCGCGTCTGCCATTTCTTGCGCATGACGTCGCATCGTCCTGGGTGAATCAGGGCCGGTTTGCCCACGCGATTCCAGTCGCTCAGAGTGTGTTGTTACACATGCACACGAAAACGGAACGTTTGATCGCGCTCGGAACTCTCGCGCGTGCTGCGGGAGCTACCGGCCTCCATCACATATTTGCCGAGGCCTGGAAAGAACTCGTGGCGATCGTACACCACGATTCAGGTCTACCGGGCGCTGCCCAGGCTCTGATCGATGCTGCTCGTGGAGCTGCAAGCCTGCGCGAGTGGGAGCTTGCCGACTTTGCCGCGAATTTGAGCGCGAAGATCGCGTCAGAGCGAAACGAAGCACAGATCAAAGTGCTTGCAGAAAGCGTTCAGGAGGCGATTCTTCAGCACAGACGGTTTGATGAAAGTCCCCGCCGGGAAACGCGAGCACAGCACGCTCAGGCAGACGTTGTTGCCGCGGATTTTACTGCAGCGCTGCAGCAAAGCGCGGCTGTGCCGGTCTGATTCCTTAGTCGCCGGAACCGTATTTGCCGTCGTCGTGTGGTATGGGCTGAGAAGGAACCGGTATACTGTCGGACGGAAGCGTAGGCTGCTGATCGTTCACCCGCGGTGCCGTGTCGGCACTGGGGCCAGTCGGAGAGGCGGTGCCGCACGCGGCGGCGAGGGCGAACGCGAGTGCGGCGATGGGCAGACGGAGTCGGTTCATCGATTCGGTTCCGGAGACGGGGAGGTGACAGGCAGCGACAAGCCGCATATGATGTATAAACCTACACTCTGTCGCACCCCCGCACCCAAGCCCAGCCGGACAGTTTTCGCTTATTTCCTGCCAACTTGATGAAAACCGTCCCTCGCCCGCTCCTGATGCTCCATTCGGACCGCGCCTTCCAGGTGCGGATTCGGGATGCGGCGCGGAACGAGTTCGCGATTCACACCGCGACCTCCTGGGCGGGGCTGGGCATGATGTTGCGGGAGGGGCCGCCGTTCGCGCTCGCGCTGGTCGATCCGTACACCGGCCCCGGCAAGCAGGCGGAGCTGTGCCCGGAGCTGCGCAGGCTGTTGGGCGAGTTCCCGTCGGCGGCCGTGATCGCGGCGATGGAGGTACAGGCCCGTCCGTACGCGGATATTCGCACGCTGGGCGAGTGGGGTGTCGCCGAGGTGATGGCGATGGAGGAAGACGCCGTCGGCGCAACGCGCATTCTGCTGCGCTCGGTCCGGGAGCAGCCGCTGCAGAAGCTGCTCGCGAGCGCAATTCCGGACACCCTGCCGGGCCGTGCCCGCGTGACGCTCGACGCCGCGGCGGCGGCCGTCGCCGCTGGGGAGCAGGCAGCCGCGATGGCGCGGCATCTGCATGTCTCGATGCGAACGCTGAACCGCGAGTGCGGGCGCGAGGGGCTGCCCCCGCCCCGGCAGCTCCTCGCCTGGATGCGCATGCTGCTGGCCGCCGACCTGCTGGACAATGCGGGATGCAGCATCGAAGTCGTCGCCGCGACCTGCGGCTACGCCTCGGATAGCGGGCTGCGACGGGTATTTCAGGATTTTCTCGACACGAACCCGACAGCGCTGCGGCAGGGCGGAGCGTTCGCCGCGGTTGCGCAGCGCTTTCGGGCCGCGTTGTCGGAGGCGGCCGGGCAAGAAGCCTGCCCTACCGCGCCGCGCCGCGCAGCAATGCGTTGAACAGCGGCTTGAACGTCGCGTGCGGCTGCGCGCGGTGCTGTGGGCGGAAGCCGAACAGGATCACACGCCCTTTGCCGACGCGTGCCTCGACCGCGGCGGCCTTGCCGGCGATCCGTTCTTCGCCCTGCGCGTAGCCGCTGAGCAGCAGGTCGCGCTCCGGGTAGCGCGCGATCACGTCGACACCCGGCGCGTTAGGCGCGACCTCGAGCACGGGGCTGCGCGCGAAGAAGACGGCGCCCTCGTCCGGCATCCCGAGCGCAACCGGGTGGTCCGTGTTCCACCGCACGCGCAGCAGCGAGCCGGGCGCGTACCAGCGCTGCGGATCGTCGTCGCGCTGCTCGGCGGCGATGTCGCGGACGGGAACCCCCAAGTCGCGGATCGCGAACTCGATGGAAGAGTCCAGCAGGATCAGTGTGCCGCCCGCGCGGACGTATTCGCGGAGCGCCTGCACGCCCTGTGGCCCGAGGCCGCCGGCGAACTCGGGGAGCGCGCCGCGGTCGCCCTCGGTCAGCTCGCGATAGTTGAGGTCCGGGATCACGATCGCGTCGTAGCGGCGCAGCTTGCCGGCCTGGATCTGTGCGTCGTGGATCGTGTCGAACGGGACACCCCACTGCTCGAACAGCCAGCGCGTCCACCCTTCGTCGATCGAGGCGGTCCACGGCTTGTACAGGCCGACGCGGAGCCGGTTGAGCGTCCGGCCCGCCGGCGGCCGGGGCAGCGCCGCGGCGTCGAGCCCCCACGTGCGGGCCCAGTCCTGGACTTTGCCCTGCAGGTTAGGCAGCCCGCTCACCACCGCGGTGCCCGCCGGGAACGTCATCCCGCCCGCGGTGACCGGCTCGGTCGCAAAGGTGACGCGACCGCCGCCGCGCAGCGTTGCGAACACGGCGCGGTTGGCGGCGTTCATCCGCGGATCGAGCGCGAACGCCGCGCCGGTGCCGCTGATGGTGCCGGAGCGCGTCGCGACGGAGTCGATCCGGACCAGCGCCCCGGTCGGGAACGGCTGCGCGATTTCGTCTAGCGTGACGCCCATCTGTAGCGGCAGCGTCCAGCCGGCCAGGTCGTAGGGCGGCGCGGGAGGGCCACCCGGGTACTGGCGGCGATCCGGGTAGCGCTGCACCTCGAGCAGGTCCTTGATGTGCGCGCGATACGGCTGCGCGAGCAGCAGCGCGCGCGTGCCGGCCGGATACGTTTTACCGCCCGCGGTGAACGGGGTGCGTGCCTCCCGCACTTCCGCGCCGCCCTTGCGGAGCACCCGCAGCAGCTCCGCCGCGGAGCCGGGGTCGCGCTGATCCGGGGCGACGACGTACGCGAACGGGCCGCCCTCGGCGCCCGCGGCGATCTGTCGCTGGGCGAGCGCGACGAAGTTGCGCACGAAATCGTGCCGCTGCCGGTGCAGCAGGTTGACCAGCGAGCGGCCCGCGACCAACTCATACTCGACGATATCGCGCGGCCGCCACGCTCCACCCTCCCACGGCTCCGGGAACATCGAACCGACCTCCGGCTGATCGAGCTTGGCCGCGTCCTGCTCGATCGGGTCGCCGTAGCGTGCGCTCGCGGCTTCGGACAGGATGCCGACCATGTTGTGCCGCGCGGGCACCGTGCGGCCGCCACCATGCCACCAGAGGTCAAAGCGGTCGCGGTGGCTGACGCCGGTTTTGCCGGCCTCCGTCAGATCCAGCGCCATCTGCATGCCGATCAGGTTGGTCATGCGGACCAGCAGCGGGTCCAGGTTGGGGTTCAGCGGATCGGCGAAGGGTGGGATGAAGAAGCGTTCGCCGCCGTTTCCCATCTGGTGCACGTCCCAGACGACCTGCGGAAACCACTGCTCGTACAGCACGCGCGTGACCGCCTCCGTCTCCGGCTGCGTGACCATGAAGAAGTCGCGATTGTTGTCGTGCCCGACGTAGTGGTGATAGAGCCACGGCATCGGCGCATCCGCATGGGGCGTGGTACGCGTACGCAGCCACCAGTTGCGGGTGATGTCGAGCCCGTCCGGGTTCATCCCCGGCACCAGCAGCACAACGACGTCTTCGAGCGCGGCGGCCAGCTCCGGGTCGGTCGCGAGGCTGTATGCCAGCTCCATCGACATCTGCGTCGCCATGATCTCGTTGCCGTGCAGGCTCGCACCGATCAGCGCGACGGCGGGCTGGGTGCGGATCAACTGCTGCAGCTCGGCATCGGGAACGCCGCGCGGGTCGGCGAGCCGCGCCTGGTTGCGGCGGATCTGGTCGATGCGGCGGAGGTTCGCGGGCGAGGTAATCGTCGCCAGCAGCATCGGCTTGCCGAGCGCGGTGCGGCCGATCGTGTCGACACGGACGCCGGGCGCGGCGCGCTCGAGCCGCGCGAAGTAATCCGTGATCTGCGACCAGTCCGCGAGCTTGCCGTCCGCGCCGGCCCGGAAGCCGAGCACCTGCTCAGGCGCGGGGACCGGAGCGACGGGCCCGCTGCGCGGTGCGGCAGCGGGTTGTTGTGCGGCGAGCGGCATTGCCGGGGTTGGCGCCATGGACGCAGCCATGACGATCAGCAGCAACCGGGCGAGCAGCGGTGAACGGAAACCGAGACGCATGACGATCAGATGCAGGGGGGAAACATCAGCACGGTGTAACATTCGCGGCGCGGGTTACTCCCGCAAGGGGAGCCTCGAAATTCCGGAAGCGTACTCCGGCCGCGCCCCGTTCCACGTGCACGTGCGCTACACCGGCTGGCGTGCATCCGGCAGCGGCGCCGCGACTCGCCGCACGTCGAGCACGCGCTGTACGGCTCCGTACCGCAGCTCGACTTCCTGCAAGTCCTGGGGTTCGGGGAGCGTTTCGCGGGCACCGCGGCGGATCATCTCGGCCTGCCGGAGGAGCGCGGCACGGTCGGTGTCCCCTTCGGCAAAGTGGAGCACGGTCGCGACCGAGTCGAGCATCCGCAGCGTCACCGTGGTGCTGTCCCGCCCGTAGTGGCGGATCTGGTCGAACGCGATGTCGACCATGTCCGGAAAGGTGTAGATGCGCGGTGCGATCACACGCAGCGTCTGCTCGTCGTCGAAACGGTAGATCGTCGGAAACCGGGACTGCGCAAGGTGCGACAGCGCCGCCGCCAGCTGGTCGAGGCACTGCATCGCGGTGAATGGGTCGTTGATCCCGGGCGACAGCGCCCGCACCGCAACCTCGACGAGCTGGGCCACCGAATAGGCGGCGTCCTGCCGCTGGGTGCGGCTGATGCCGAACACCCAGGCGGCCTGGATCTGTTCGGTGACCTCCGCCGTTAGCGACTCCGGCGGCCAAACGCGGACGAGCGGCATGTGCCGAACCACGAAATCGCCCGGCCGATGCTCCATGCGCAGCAGCAGATCGAGCTCGGTCGCCAGCCGGATCAGCTTCTTTTCGTCGACGCCCTGGATATATCCGTTCTCGGCGGAGCAAACGCGACCGGCGCAGCGTTCAAAATTCGCCGGGATCTCATCGTCGATGTGTCGCAGCCGGATCTCCGGCGCTTCCGAGCCAATGTGGGTCGGGTACATCTGCTCGATCGAGTGGTGCAGCTCGTGCGCGACCGCCGCGATCACGTTGGGCGCCTGGATGCTGCGCGCGACGTGGTCGATGAAAAAGATCAGCACGCCGAGGCTCGCGAGCCCGAGCAGCACCCCGACCGACACCGCGAGCGAGGGGACGAACTGGGCACCGTCGACGCCGCGGATGGTGCGGAGCACGAGCAGGCAGTACAGAAAGGTCGCGATAAAGGTGCCGAGCACGACCTGGTTGCCCGTATCCCGCATGAAGTTGTTCAACAGGCGCGGGCCGAACTGCCCCGACGCGAGCGATAGCGCGGCAATCGTGATGGAGAACGTCACGCCGGCGGTCGACATCACCGAGCCGGCGACCGTCGCCAGCACCGCGCGCGCACCCTCCGGCCCACCGCTGTACGCCAAGCCGAGCTGCTTCATGACCCCGTCCGGCACCGCGTGATCCAGCTCGATCATCCCGATCGCGAGCAGGATCGCGCCGATCGTCATCAGCGACGGGACGAACCAGTAGCTGGCGCGGATCGGTTCCCAGAATCGCAGGAGTTGGATGTTGCTGATCTTCATCCCGTTTTCGGGTTCAGGGGCTGGATGCGCAGATCTGCCGGGACTCAGGCATCTTTCGCGCCGGGCTCCCGGCCGCGAGAGCCAGACGCGGTGGAAACGATGGTCGCGCAGGCGGGTATATCCCTGTCTGACGAACCACGAGCCGCGATCGTGCCATGGAAACTGTCTTCGGCCTGCTCTTGATCGGCCTGCTCACCGCGGGAACCGCCTTGCCCGCGCTGCTGCAGCGGTATGCGGCGCGGCTCCCCGAGGCGCCCGCGTGCCCCGCCTGCCGCGGCATGACGAGCCGGGCGCGCCCCGGCTGGCTGATGCGCCGGATTCTCACCGCCCTGTTCACCTATGCCACGATCCGACAGTGCGTGCGCTGCGGCTTGCGCGGAATAATTAGCTGGCGCTGGGCGGCCGAACCCGCGCCACGCGCCTGACCCCTTTCCAATCTCCCCCCGACCCTGCACTCTGAACTGGATTCTTGCAACGTTCAGTACCCTCATACGCACAGGAAAAGCGTGCGCTAAACCCTCTCTACCGGCAAACACATCAGCAACGCCGGAGCTGGGTCGGAACGGGCTGAGAATGCACTTGGAACGCAAGATCGAGTAGGGCACACGGCACGCTGCGGACGAGACATCAACGACCGAGACAATCAGAGTCCTCCCGGAATTCGCGCTTCAGTCCACGAAGCAGCCCTCCGGCAGATGTCGCTGCCGAAGGGCTGCTTCAATGCGCGGTTGGAGTGTTTTAGCATCGCGTCCGGGGGCCAGCGGCGTGGAATCCCCCCCCGACCCCCCTTTAGAAAGGGGGGAGGTCCCAGCATTGCCGAATTTCGAGCATAATTCAAGTCCCCCTTTTCAAAGGGGGATTTAGGGGGATTCCCAAACCACCTGCTTGACG